>JAHBUR010000010.1 GCA_019637975.1 Bacteroidota bacterium
CGGACGAAACTCTGATTGTGCTGCTGCCTGCTGAGTAGACGGGTCAACAGTTGCCGGTGCAACCTGAGCTATTGCAGCGGAAGTATCCGAGGGTAGATCTCCCTGTTGGGACGTCGTATGTGAGGGGAACCTTCCGAATACGACAAAGCAAAGAATCACGGCAACGGCTATTGAGCCGATTGCAAGCCCCTTGCCCTTTACTTTGTTCAGCTTCACGTCGTAGAATGCAATTATTCCAAGCACAAGAGAGACCAGTAAGAACATGATGGCGCCGACTGCGGTGTTTGTATCCATCGGATCGCCGGAGATGAGGAAGAGAAAGACAAAGAGACTGAGTACCAGTCCTATACTTGCTTTGACGCTGATACCCTTCGGAGCAGGAACGGGCGGGAAAGGTTGTGGGGAAGAAGGCTGGGGACTTGACTTCTTTTTCGATTTTCTGCCCAACGCTTTTTCAAGGAGCTTCACCAATTGTTCGGAATCATACTCCCAACGCGTATCGGAAATTTCATGCGCCTGACGGCGGGCCAGCGGCTTCAGATCATCCGGCAGTTGATCGCTGGAAGGAATTTCTGCGCCGCCTACCAGCACCGGAATCACACGAATATTCCGCTGCAACGCGGCTGCAATCTCCAGATGAATGAAATCCTCCGGATTGTCAAGACGCCGGCGCCCGGTTTGATCCGTAACGGAGAGCCACCGCGGCCCGATGACGGCCAACAACACCTGGCACGAGCCGACTGCCTTGTTGATCGACTCGACGAAATCAACCCCGGCTTCGATCGCCTCGATGTCCATGAAGATCTGATCTTCACCAAAATTCTCCTTCAATGAATCTGTCAGACGGCCGACCCAACCGGCGCTATCCTGCCGACGGTAACTGATGAAGATTCCGGACATGGTGTACCTCTTCCTAAATGCAAAGAACGTTAAACTGCTTAGTAGATGATCCCTTCGGGCAACCCCCATCGGACGTGAAATGCCGTGCGGATGATACCCGGCTCCTTTCCCCTTTTTTCGAAGCCCGCCGAGAATTCCAGCCAAAAACTGCTGATCGGAGTGATCTCACCGCCGATATTGAACAGATACAGGGCGGGCGAATTGTCCAGCGCGGTTATTTGTCCTTCTCCGTATACCTTGATCGAATTCGAGCCGAAGTAGAAACGGGAATTCATGGCGATGCTGGTCGAGTCCATGACGAAACTCTGAGCCCGCTCCACCGAGCCGGTGAGGTTGAAGACAAACTGCCCCCACTCTGATGCGCCAAAGGATGCCGCAATCCAAAGCTGGTATTTGTCGGCAACAGCATTCTTTGCGAGCGAATCCCTCGAACTGAATCTGACGGCTGCGGCTATTTCGGCAATGTTGGCATTCCAGCTTTCATCGCGTTGCTGCGCCCGCAACCGGCTGACTTCCGCCTCCAATGCCTCAAGATCCGGCGATTGAGTTGTAACAACTCCGCTTTCCGTAGGCGGCGCCACCTGAACACTTCTGGAAAGAGTCTGGTTGATGCTCATCGCCATTTTCGACATATCCTGAATGAAGTTCCGGTTAATGCGGGGATCCGCGTCGTCCATCAACGTCATACGAACACCGAGACTCGCCTGAATGCGTCCGGTATTGTCATCGAACGAACGGCTGGCAATAGAGATGCGCGTTCTGTACCAGAACGGATTTGCATTGTATTCGCGGATCGACAACGTGCTTCCTCCCGCGAGCAACCCGGGGGAAAACTCCGCGGCAAACGCTTTCGGCAGTACGCTGCCACCGCGAATGAAATCGGCAACCGCAAGCCCGATTTCCCTCACGGTAGTCGGTCGGATGATCACCGAAGGGGTATAATTAAGGATGGCAAACGCGGGGGCATCGGGCACGGAGAAATTCAACCGCGCATCGGAAGCCCGCAACTCACCGGGGGCCAACTCCTGGGCTGCGAGCGGAATTGTGTACAACAGCAAGAGACTTGCAAAGACAAAAGTTTTCATGGGGAGATCCTGTGTTATGATGCGCTGAGTTGTGCAGCAAGCCTGATTGAAACGGATTTCGTCGAAATCGTTCCTTCATACGATTCACGTCCGCATTCCTCACCATTCTGGAGAACAATCATGTCGACGCGATAGCGGCTCCCTTCATCCGGGTTCGGGCTGATGATGGTAGCAAGGCAGTCGAGGATTTTCCCGACATTGTTCTTTACCGGCTTGGGCAAATCGAACTCATCAGGAACGTTATCTGTGTTTATTCCCTCTCCGAGTTTCTTGTTGCTATTGCCTGTTTTGTTCCACAGCAGCAGTGTGTACGCGCCGACTTGCGCATAACCGAATGATATTTCAACAGTTACCGTTCCCCCTTTTTCATTGATTGGAATCTTGTTCAATGACATATCAACCTCACGTGTTGTTTAACAGAAAAGAAGCGGATTTCCGGGTCAGACACCGCCTTATCCTCGTTTCAGCATTCTATCATCGCCATCAATCAATTTGTGCGTGACACTCCAAGCTCCGGTAAGTCCCACGCGCTTGTCGCGTTCATAGTACTCGTGCCACCATTTTGCCGCCTGCCAGATTGCCTCGGGACAGCTTGCACGACTGGGCAAACCCGGGGTCAACTCATAGCCGAGGGAGCTTATCACAACTTCAATCATCGCCGCGGACGGAATGCCGTTGCCGTCAAGCAATGGATTCCCCGATCTTCCGACGCCCCACGCGAAGGCAAGCCACATCAGCAACAGCTCCACTCCATCCAGCACAGCTCGCTGATTGCGATACCTTCGTAACGCCTCTTTCATGTCCGACAGGTTCACGGGAACATTGATGACGGCTATGTTGGGAAATTCTTCGGGGTCGGCATATGCCTTGAGTTTACCCTGCTGCTCGGCATTCGTCGGCACGGGGTAGTTGAATCCATCCGGCGGATAAAGGGAGATTTCATGAATGGTTGTTGTTTCGAGATTCTTCGATGGCTTAGCAAGAAGTACTGCATGTGACCAACTGCTGGGAGTCAGGTCACTCCGCACATGCGCCTGGGCAAGTCGAAGTCTGAAGTCAATAGGGTTCTTTCCCCCCAACAAGACAAGGGGAACGCTTTCCCCTTCATCAGAAAGATTCCGCTCAAGCCACGCGATGTTATCCTCATTTGCTTTGCGGGGAACTTTGACAAAATCCGGATTCGGAGTTTTGACGTCTGACTGCAAGATGTTAAGCATCGGATATTCTCCACACTATGTGAATGGATGCCGCTACTTCGGACCTAACCTCGGAATGTTGACTTCCGCCGGCGTTTGATACTGTAACTCAGGGTGAATCGGAAAGTAGGTGACGCGAGTATCCAGCCCGAAGCCGACCCGGCGAAACGAGAGTATCGCCACGTGATTTCCTTTCTGGCCATGATACTTTACGCAACCGTATTTCGTACCCAACACTTGGCGCGCAAGAAAGTCCGGTACGTTGTCGGGATCGGCATGACGGGGCCAGGGATCTTTCTTGCCGAACAGACCTTTGATAAACGACGCGATCTTAGAAAATTGATCGGCACCGACGGTTGTGACGAGAGAGGTCGGAGAGGAGATGACTTCGTAGATTTTCCTTCGCGAGTCAGTGCGATTCATCGCTTCGGCAACGCGGCCCCAATGCACATCTCCCGTAATCAGAATAACCTCGCGGCCTGCCTCGGCGAGCCTGTCCAGCGTCTGAACGAGCGGGGCAAATTCATTGTAGTTCGCAAGAGCATAGTCTGCGAATTTTCCTTCGAGATCACTTGCGGGCTTGTCCAGCAGGGATTGCCCCGTTACTAATATGCCGAAACGGCCCCGAGCCGCCACATCGTTCGCCCAATCGACGATTTGTTGAATGCCGCCGGGACGCAGCATATTCATGTTATCCGGATCGCGCAGCGATCGTGTATCGGCTACAAAGATCGAGAGAGGCGGAATCTCCACAACAAGATGATCGCCGATTGCGCCGGGCGCAGAGAGTTGAAATCCGTCATACATCATGCGGCCGGCTTGCGTCCATCGATCTCTTCCTGCTTTTGACCACGAGTTGCCAATCCACAAGCTCATGTGAGGGAAGTTATTCCAGTATTCATGATCGTCGGGGGTTGAAACGGCGGGAGCTGCAGCGAGAAGTTTTGCGAAGCCGTTGGGGCCGCGCCAGTTGCAGACGTAATCGCGCTCAAACTTCCGCGCCAGCCAGCCAACATCGTCCTTGAAATCCTGGAGTGTGGGAAGATCGAGATATACCTGGTCGCCCATGAGCAAAGTCATATGCGGTCGCAGCGGAAGCGGAATCCGTGAGACAACCTCGCCCGCCAACCCCTGCCGGTCCTCGGGCTGATAGAAGCAGGAGATCAACATGATGTTGAACCATTCCCCCATCCTGTCCGTCACAGCATCAGGAAGTGTGTACACGCTCAACGAGGCGGACTCGCCACCTCCCCGTACTTCAATTGTGTAACGTGTGTTCGGCTGCAGGTTGTTGAACTGAAACACGCCGGAGAACACTCGGGGTTCGCTGTATCCGACGAGGTCAAGAGGCCGGATGTTGGTGAATGGCCGGATGATTTGCGGAAACATCAGTTGCCCGTCGAGAAGCCATTGGAGCGTGGGCGTGGTAGTCCGCTCGAACAATCCGAGCCATACCTGAACGCAATTGTCCGGATGGTTTGTAAGTCGTGGGTGAAGAACGAGGGACATGGGGAATTCGAATCAATCTGATAGTGATTCTTTCGCTTGCTGCCTCAGCCAAAACCAGAACGCAATAATCATCACGCCCGCCACCATATCAAACCCTGCAGCTGCAAGCGCCATTGGTGAGAAGATGGCATCCTGAACTGCAAGTCCGACTGTCGACGCGGTTACTACTTTCTGAATTCCCACCCACAGAACAGCGACGTGTTGCGGTTCTGCGGTGATAAGCGCATGAGCCAACAACGCGCCGAACGCCGCCGTCAGAACTCCCGTGATTCTCAGGAAATGCTCGCTCGCTGCTGTGACCTCCGGTGAGAGGGCTTGCAGGAGCAACCGCGGCACGGTACACTGCATGATGCCACTGGCTACCGTTATGACACCGATTGCAAAGAGCGTCCACCAAAATCGATCACGAACCAATGATCTGTCACGATGTGCCGACCCGGGGCTTCCATTCTCACTACGGATGCAAACCTCTTCAAAATGCTGATAAAGAACAATAACACAAAGAAACACAGACAGGTAACGCACTGCCAAATTACCCGACGCGTGAGTGAAAGTCAAGCAGTATTTTCAAATGTCTCAAACACTTGCATGCTATTCAACAATCTCAACCTTGGTTACGAAGTACTCACTCTCCCCGAAAACCCTGCTCGGAATACCGACGTGTTGCTCGTAGTGCAGCTTTACCCGTTTTCCGAGAGACGCATTGATCAACGCGGCAACCTCGTCACTCGGGACGGTAAAATGGAAAATTTCGGGCAACGTTCCGGGTATCGAAACCATGGCAAGCTCGCCCTCCCACGTTTTGGCGATAAAGCCTTTCTTTGAGAGTTTCTGAACATACCCGGCTCGTTCACCCGACGAATAGCTCCAGTTGATGACGAACCACGTGTACGCGACAAAAACCACAACCGGAACAAACAGGATCATGAAAAGCCAGAGTTTCCAGCGAAATCTCCTTTTTTTCGGTATCTGCTCGGAGGGAGACGAGGGAGTGTTCAAGTTGGTCTTTTCCATGGTGTTTTGTAAATAGTTGGACTGCTTCTGCGGCGTAAATCTACTCAACAAGCCGAGGAGAAGCAACCGGGGAGCGAGGCGAAGTTTAATTTGGAAAATCCTTGACTTTCCAGATAGCGGATTTTATATTTCAGATTAATAAGTCTGAATACATTTTATGGGTCTCATCTTCAGCAGGCAATGGAGTACGCACTACACGCTGTGATATGCCTTGCACTCAAGGAACGAGGAGAGATGGTCTCAATAAAAGGAACTGGCACGACGCTGCTGCAGAGGCAGAGAAACGGATTCTTGTTGGCCATATTTCAGATAGTGTTATCGTGATTCACGAATATCGGGTTACATTGATGATTGAGAATGTGAAATCGGAAAGAGAAATATCGAACTTCTATGATGCACTCGCGTCGGGGTACGATACAATGACGGGTTTCGAGAAACGCTTCATTACCGAACGCCCTTTCTTTCGTTTGATAAAGGAACGATACGGCATCAAGACTGCGGTTGATGCCGGTTGCGGTACTGGCTTTCATTCCTTGGTGCTTGCCCAACTGGGGGTGAACGTCACGGCTGTTGACATTTCAGCCGCCATGTTGCAACAACTCGCCGAACATTCCCTTCGGCTCAATCTTCCTGTGCAGGCAGTCCGGGCTGAATTTGAAAGACTTTCGCAATTTCTTGATGGCAGCTTCGATGCAGTCCTCTGTCTCGGCAATTCGCTCGCACATGTGCTCTCGGACGAACACTTACACACGACGTTAGGCAACTTCTACTCTCTACTTAGTCCGGGAGGCAATCTTTTCGTCCAGATCCTGAACTACGACCGGATTCTCGCACAGGGTGAGAGAGTGCAGAACGTGAAGGAAATCGGCGATACGACATTCATTCGCTTCTATGATTATGAGGATCGGTTCGTGCGCTTCAACATTTTGAAACTACAGAAGAAGAACGATGTCATCGAACAATCGTTGAACACAATAACGTTGAGTCCAATCCGAAGAGCTGAACTGGAAACAACTCTGCGCAACGTCGGTTTCGATGAAACATCATTCTTTGGCGGCATTTCGCTCGAACCGTATGTTCCCGAGAAATCAAAGGACCTGGTTGCAGTTGCCCGAAAACCAAAATCCTGAATCTTCCTGCATCTGGATTGACCATGGCAAAGAGGTTCCGCATACAAATCCCCGATATTGAATTCTGGAAGAACCTCGTCCCCTGCCAAATGGGATGCCCGATCCACACCGATGCAGGTCGCTACGTTCAACTCATCGCCGAACAGAACAGCAATCCCGCTCACCCTCACAAATAATGATGATGAAGAGACAAGATATTTAAGGGGGGGGGCGTCTCCAAGGGCAACCAGCGTCAGGCAGTGTGCCTTTGCATCTTCTCGGTTACAACCGCCTGCGTTTCTTCCAGCATCATCCTGCTCGTTTTGAGAATGGAAATCACCTCATCGGTTTTCCAATTCACAAAATCGGAATCCGACAAGCCATTTAGGTTGATGCGAACATTGAGCGCGGCGGCTTCGCATCCTGCGTGAAGCATCAAGGCACTCACTCCCGCATCGCTGACGGAATTCTTGTTTCCGTTCGCCGCAACCTTTTGCGCCAAAGCAAGGCCATCGATGCAATGCTTCATCACTTCGAGAGGAACCATCGTTGCTTCCTTTGTCGCCGCGGTAACCGCCGCATCACGCAGGGCTTTCTGCGCGTCGTTTTCCTTCGGCAAACCGAATGCTTCCATTACTTTGTTGAACGCTTCGGTGTCTTTGTCGATGAGTGTCGTGAATTGGGCGCGCAGGGCTTCAGCATCTTTCAGAATCCTTTTCATCTCCCCCTCCACTTCAACGTACTTCTTCTTGCCAATGGTGAGATTGCAGACCATCGATGTCAGTGCGGCACCAAGCGCACCGGCAAGCGCTGCAACACTTCCTCCGCCGGGAGCAGGCGAGGAAGAGGCGAGGTCATCCAAGAATCCGGTTAGCATTTTCTTTGAAGGCATGTCGTTCGTTCCAATTACAGTTGATATTCAATGATTTTCTTTGCCGGATCGAATCTATCGAGCTGGCTTAATCCTAATTTCTCCTCGGCAATTGCGAGCAGTTCCTTTTCATCCGGTGTGCCAGACGAATAAAATCTACCTGCAATCAGCATCGCTTCGAGCGGCGACAAGCCGACAAGCTCGCTTCCCGTTACTTCAACACCGAGTGTCGCGGCTTGCTTCTTCACTTCTTCAAAGGCAACATGCGGCGGCGTGATGTTGAAGTTGGTGAGATTAATCGAGACTTGCGCGATGTTGTGGGCTTCCAGCAGAACACCCATCGCCTTGACAGCCTTCAGGCTTCCCGGAATGCTCACCTTCTTGCCGTTGGCATCAAGCACGGGATTTCCCTTGTCATCCTTCTTGATTCTTCCACTTTCGCGAATCCTAAGCGCTATTTCGTTGGCGATCTTTGTGTCGTTCGTGTTGAGATTGACATTGTATGCGATAAGAAAGACTCGTGCACCCGTAACTGTCCCGCCCGATCTTGCATTGAACTCTGCCGGGCCGTAGTCAGGTTTCCAATCCGGGTCTTTCAACTTCTCCGCAAGGCCCTCATACTCTCCCTTTCTGATCGTTGAGAGATTGCGCCGCTCCGGGCGTGTTGCTGCCTCTTCATAGAGGTAGACGGGAATGCGCAACTCATCCCCCGCCCGTTTGCCAAACTCGTGCGCGAGCGCGACACAATCCTGCATCGTCACACCCTGCAGCGGGACGAACGGCACAACATCCGTAGCACCTAAACGCGGATGTTCGCCCTTATGCTGCGTCATATCAATCAACTCCGCCGCCTTCTTCGTTGCCTGAAACGCTGCTTCGACTGCAGAAGCGGGTTCACCGATGAATGTCACAACAGTCCTGTTGTAATCCTTGTCCGGCTCGGCGCTGATGAATTTCACATTCGGCACCTCAGTGATGGTTCCGGCAATCGCATTGATGATCTTCATGTTGTGCCCTTCGCTGAAGTTCGGGACACATTCTACCAATCGAGCCATCTATTTTCCTTTTTGTTGAAGAACAATTCTGCCACGAAGAGATAAAGGCTCAAGGGTTTCACAAAGTGTTTTCTTCGTGAACCCTTTGAGTTCTTCAAGCCTTGCGGCAATTCGTTGTCAGAGTTCGAGGATTGTGCCATTCTTGATCGTGGTGACAATATGATTCGTGCCGAAATGATACGCAAGATATTTCCAGTCCGGCACATCTGCAATTATCACGTCAGCGTTCTTCCCTACTTCAATACTGCCGACAGTCGACGACATGTTCAGTGCCGCGGCAGCATTGAGTGTTGAAGCGACCAGCGTTTCTTCCGGCGTCATCTTCATCTGCGTGCAGGCAATCGTCATCATCATGGGCATGGAGTAGGACATGCACGAGCCGGGATTGAAGTCCGATGCAATTGCTACCGCGACACCGCCGTCAATCAGCTTGCGGGCAGGTGCGAAGCCGTGATTCAAGAAGAATGAAACGCCCGGCAGTAATGTACCCACAACTCCCGCTTCACGCAACGCCGTAATTCCTTCATCTGTAACATGTTCCAGATGATCGGCGGAAACGGCTCCAACGCGAGCAGCTAGCACGGCCCCGCCAAGGGGATTCAGCTCTTCGGCATGAACTTTCGGCAACATCCCCCATTTTTTCCCCTCATTCAGAATCCGCTCGGAGTCCTCAATCTCAAAATATCCTCTCTCGCAGAACACGTCGCAAAACATCGCAAGCTTCTTCTTGCCGACGTAGGGAATCATCTTCTCAAGAATAACGTCAGCGTAAGCGCGTTTGTCCTGTTTGTACTCCGGCGGATAGGCGTGTGCTCCGATAAACGTCGACACAACCGTCATCATCTCTTCGTCTTTTAACTCGTTAATGGCTTCGAGCATCTTCACTTCGGAATCGAAGTCGAGGCCGTACCCGGATTTAATCTCGACGGTCGTCGTCCCGTGTTTCATCATGGCGTTCATGTAGGGCAAGGTATGCTTCTTCAACTCTTTCTTCGTTGCAGCACGAACGTGTGTAATAGTATTGAGAATGCCGCCACCTGCCTCCGCAATTTGCTGGTACGTCGCCCCTTGCGAGCGGAGTGCAAACTCGTGAGCACGATTTCCCGCAAACATCATGTGCGTGTGTGAATCCACAAATCCCGGCAGCACGACTTTTCCGCTTGCGTTAATCTCAGCAAAGCCGTCAGGCAACATTCGATTCCAATCCCTCATCTCTCCCACCCAGGAGATTTTCCCACTCTCACAAAGAACGCCTGAGTTATTCAGAATTCCAAGCTCTCGCATCTCCGCACCAGCCTTCGTTCGAGCGCCGCGTGCAGCAACGGTAACAAGCTGGGAGATGTTTTTGATGAAGAGATTCAATGAGTTCTTGCGATTCTGCACAAGGTTGGATTCGATGCCATCTCAAGATATGAAAAGGGCAAAGTACCTGCAAGAATTGAGAATTGGAGTGCTTTGGTATAGAAGGGAGAGCTATCGTTTCTGCTGAAGCTGACGGGAAATTGACGCAGAAAGCCTTGGCAGGTTGTCATCCCGCTCCGCAAGCTGAATGTAGTTCAGATAAAACGCATCCGCTCCATTGGCAACGGTCGCCGTCAACGCGGCCCGCCCGAGCTTCTGGTCAATCGTGCGGGCGATGAACATGCCGGTGATGGCACCATAACTTTGCCAGTATTCGGATGTATTGGATGTGCTGATGAGGTAATGCGCCCGTTGCGGTGAGATGCGGGAAGAGAGCAACTCCTCCGCACTTCTATTGAACTCGGCAAATGAAGCCGCAATCTTCTGATCCCAGTCCTGAGGGAGATACCCTCCGCTGCGCTGCTCGAACGTGAGGTAATGCGCAATCCCCTCGTTGTGTGTCAGGTCGAGGAGGCGGTCAAGGTAGGTTCGCCGGGCTGAGTAATATTCCTGCCACACAGGCGAAGCATCCTTGTACACGCCGAATGCCGCATGGAACACCTCGTGCGCCACAACACTCAACACACCAATGAATCTCTCGTCTGCATTTCTCCCGTACTTGACGCCTTTGGCAAGATTGATAACAATCGTCAACTCCCCTTCTCCCTCACCGACAAAGCGCGGCACATCGCCCTCCCACACAACACGACGAACGTACGCATCAATGTTGTTGTGGCCGAAGGCAACGACAAACATCGGAATTGTTGTACTGACTTTTGCATTTGCCGGAAAGAGTTGTTCAACCGTTGCAGCAACGCGTTGGCTGAAATTACGCCGCTTGATAGTGGTAAGAAGTTCTTTGATGGAGGCAACATTTTCCTTCGCTTCTTTCAGGCGAAAGACGTCGTCCGCTTCGGTCTGTCCGAACTTAATGCCGTCGAGACTCGCTTCAAGCCGTTCGGAGGAAAGGCGCCGTCTCGCAAGATCAGCAGTCGTGGCAAGCGCAATTTGACTCCCCCGAAGCGGGACAATCTCACGTCCGCTTCCCGACAATCCCTCATACAGACCGATACATTTGTCGGCTGATTCGTAATTGATGTTGAGCCTGACGTTGAAATGCGGATTGGTTTGGGCAAACGCAGAAAATGGCAAGAAGAAAACTGAAACGAGAACAATGAATGCGGGCCATGATACAATCCTCCATCTCATCCAATACCCACACACTTCCAAAAACCCTCCAACTCTTTGAACTCTCAACTCGACACCACCTTCACGACAACCATCGTCATGTCATCATGCTGCGCGACGGGACCGGTATGCTGTTCGATGGCAGATTTGATATAATCAAGGATTTGTTGAGACGAGAGGCGTGGTGTATCCATGTTGCGAAGAGTTTTCTCCATACGTTCCGTCCCGAATTGTTCGCCGGGAGCGTTCATTGCTTCCGTAAAACCATCGGTCATAAGAAGAAGCAGATCGCCGGAATTCAATTGCAGTGTTCTCTCGTTGTACTCAGTTTCGGCAACCATGCCGAGCGGGAACTTCACACCGGCAGAATCGAGCCATTCCACCGACCCGTTTGACTTGAGCAGCGGCTTTGTTTGTCCGGCATTGGCAAACGTAACAGTTCGCTTGCTTACATCCATCATGGCAAGAAGGAACGCGACAAAATGTCCACGCTTGCTGTGCGTGTACACGGCTTTGTTGAGGTTGGTAAGAATTCCGGCGGGTGACTCCGTTTGTTTCACCTCGCTGGCAAATGCGCCGCTGGTAAACACCGCGCTCATCGCCGCCTGCATTCCCTTCCCGGAAACATCAAACACGCTGACGCAGAACTGCGACGAGTCTTCGTTCATGCACGCATAGTCAAAATGATCACCGCCGACTTCCTGGGCCGGAATCGAAAGTCCCGCAATATCAAAGCCCTCCACCTTCGGGTGTTCCTTCGGCATCAACGCTACCTGCACGTCGTGCGCAAGTTTGAGCTCTGTTTTGAGAGATTCCTTCTCACCGCGTTCACGCGACATCACCCACGCGAGCAGATTCACCGCGCCAAGAATCAGCGAACCGCACAGAATCAACCCGACAAGTCCCTGCCCGATGCCGAAGAATATTGCCCCGATACTAATGGCAATGAGCGTATAGGAAATAACAACAAGGCGACGCATATCAAGTGGAATGTCCTGATAAATCTCATCACTCCACAATAAAGAAAAAACCAACGCATCGAACAGCTTCGTCGTGTCAACGGGTGCTTCCATTTTGCGACGGTATTCTTCTTTCTTCTGCGCGATGGCCCGCTTGATCCGATCCCACATGAGATAGACGACACCGGCTATAAAGCAATCTGTCCCGAGTCTGCTCCAGTTTTGTGTGTTTGCTCCTTCGGCGATCGCGCCAAGAAATTCAAACACAATCAACAACTTGATAACGACGATGAGGAATTTCTTGAACTTGACGGGATTGATGCCGGACGGCTCGTTGATGCGGCGGGGAACATCCTTGATGGAGCCGTTTCTGAACGAATCCCTCACGGATGTAGCGGTTTCACGCAACGTGGAGCCTATGTCGTTGGCTTCCTTGCGGGCTGCTTCCAGAACGTTATCAATTTCCTGACGAACCATCTGCTGAGAATATTACTTGTGTTCAGTTTGTACGTAGCCGCTGCACTTCAATACCGGCAACCGGGGGTACTTCGGAAATTGCGGATTGGTACGCGAGAGACTGCAACGATAGAACAGGCTGCCCTTGCTGCTTTCGATGATATCGACGTGCGCGCAACTCGCGCACAGACCAATACGGCTAAACGGGTTGTTTGTTTCTTTCGATGTCACAAGCAGGCGATAGTCGCAGCACACTACGCTTTGGGGGCAGATTGCCACAACGCAAGCCGGCAGCCATCAGGGGTTTCGAATACACCATACCATCCCATACCCTCCACCTCCGTCTTCTTTTCTACGATCTTACCTTTCGCCTTCTTGATCTCCTTCAGTTTTGCGGCAACATCGTCCACTTCGATGTAGACGATTGTCTGGGGGCGTTTTGGCATTTTCTTGACTAACTCGAATCCGCCGTTTGGGTGGCCTCCGGTGTGAAAGAGTGTGTACTTCAGTTCGGGATGATCGGTGAACGTCCAGCCGAAGACAGTGCCGAAGAACTTCTTCGCTTTCTTGATGTTGGTGGTCGGAATTTCTACGTGACCGAAACGATGCATGGGGAGCCTCCTGTTGATTAGAATATCTGAACTAATTCAAGCTTATCGGATTCAACCTATTCCATCATGGGCACTTTCACACCAAACTTCTTTGCATTATCCAGCGCCCGTTCATATCCTGCGTCCGCATGGCGCACGATACCCATACCGGGATCGTACGTCAATACGCGTTGCAGCCGCGCTTCCGCTTCCTTCGTCCCGTCGGCAACGACAACCATTCCTGCATGAATCGAAAGTCCCATCCCCACACCGCCGCCGTGATGCACGCTCACCCAGCTTGCACCGCCGGTTGCGTTGAGCAGCGCGTTAAGAACCGGCCAATCAGCAATGGCGTCACTGCCATCTTTCATCTTCTCTGTTTCCCGGTTGGGAGAAGCAACGGAGCCGCAATCAAGATGGTCGCGGCCTATCACGATCGGCGCCTTTACTTCGCCGCGGGCAACAAGATCATTGAAGATTTTTCCCATCTTCGCTCGCTCGCCGTACCCAAGCCAGCATATGCGGGAGGGAAGGCCTTGGAAGTGAACCTGCTTTTGCGCCTTCTCAATCCACCGACACAGCGGCTTATTGTCGGGAAAGGTTTCCATGACTGCCCTATCGGTTCGGTGGATATCTTCGGGGTCGCCGGACAAAGCCGCCCACCGGAACGGCCCTTTGCCATCGCAAAAAAGGGGACGAATGTACTCCGGCACGAAGCCGGGAATGTCAAACGCATTCTTGAGTCCGTTGGCAAACGCTTCACCGCGGATATTGTTGCCGTAGTCGAACGTTACAGCGCCGCGCTTCTGCAAACCAAGCATCGCTTCAACATGCTCGACAATCGATTGTTGCGCGAGCTTCACGTAGCGTTGCGGATTTGATTTTCTGAGATCGAGAGCTTCTTCATACCTCATATGGGCGGGAACGTAGCCGTTCAGCGTGTCATGCGCTGAAGTCTGATCCGTCAAGACATCGATGTCGATTTTTCGTTCATACAACTCACGAAGCACTTCGGCCGCATTGCCTAGCAGCGCGACGGATTTTGCCTGCTTCAGAGCTTTTGCCGTTTGCAGTGTCAGAAGCGCCTCGTCCAGCGATTCCGACATCTCATCAACATACCCCGTCTTGAGACGTTTCTCGATGCGTGAGCGGTCGACTTCGATGGCCAGACACGCTGCGCCGTTCATTGTCGCCGCAAGTGGCTGAGCGCCGCCCATTCCGCCGAGACCCGCTGTCACAAGAAGCTTTCCGGCAAGCGTTCCGTCGAAATACTTGTCCGCACACGCGGCAAACGTTTCGTACGTTCCCTGCAAAATCCCCTGCGTGCCGATGTAAATCCAGCTTCCGGCAGTCATTTGCCCGTACATTGTAAGCCCGAGCGCCTCAAGGCGACGGAACTCATCCCACGTAGCCCATTGGGGAACGAGCATGGAATTGGAGATGAGAACACGCGGCGCATTCTCATGCGTGCGGAAAACGCCAACGGGCTTTCCGGATTGAATGAGCAGCGTTTCGTCATTTTCCAAACTCTTCAGGCTCTTTACGATTGCATCAAAACAATCCCAGTTGCGCGCGGCCTTGCCGACGCCGCCGTACACAATGAGTTGTTCAGGTCTCTCAGCAACGTCGGGATCAAGATTGTTCATCAGCATCCGCAGGGCGGCTTCTTGAATCCAGCCTTTACAGGAAAGCGTAGTGCCACGCGGTGCTCGGATTGTTCTTTTGCTTTCAGTGACGTGTTCTACTTCTGTCATCATAGTATCCACATAGTCATCATTAGTAATAGAAAGATCCATGAATATCAATTGACTGAAATCTTCATCAATACCAATAATCCCTTCTACAACTTGTATCCGATCTTCCTCAGCAGTTCTTTCCTTTTCACGATATCTTCATCCGTCTCAATACCCTTTGTCTTCACGCCATCAATCACGCCGAGAATTCCTCTCCCTTCTTGTGTTTCAGCGATAATAACTTGAGTGGGATTTGCTGTAGCACAATAGATACGGCAGACTTCATGCACGTTCTTGATGGTGTTGAGAATGTTGATAGGAAACCCGCTTTCCAGCATGATGATGAAGGTATGTCCGGCAGCAAGGTTCATTGCGTTCTTCTGCGCAAGCTCGATCAGTTTTTGATCATTCCCTGCAAAACGAACAAGCGCCGGTCCCGACGCTTCACAAAAGGCAATACCGAACTTCATAGCCGGATTTGTTTGCACAATCGCCTCGTAGAGATCTTCCACGGTTTTGATAAAATGGGAATGACCGAGGATGAAATTCATATCCTCCGGTTTTTCCACAGCTACAATGGTCAGTTCCATGGCACATCAGAGAGCAAAGTTTAACAACTTGACAACTTCCGGTGTCACCAGCCAACGCAATTGCCCCTCTCCCGTCAATTGCAGATGAACACATGCAATGGCTGCTGTTTCCATCGCCACGGTGGCTGCTTGGTTCGGCGACACAAGATAGGAGATGAACATACTGACGTCGGGCTGATGCCCGATGAGAACGATACCTGCAGTCCCCGACATCGGTGCGATCTCTTCATACAATGATCGCGGACTGAACCCCGGCTCAAGGTTTGGCGATGTTGCCGCTTCGCGTTTCAGTTCACGCCCGAAGATCTCGCCTGTTTCCACTGCGCGCACGAGGGGGCTTGTTAGTACTGCCTGAATATCAATATCAAGATGCGCGAGCATGCGTGCCATCATCGTGGCGTCGGACCGGCCACGCTCGCTCAGCGTCCGGTCAAAATCGCTGCGAATATCCCCCCCGACCGACACTGCGTCCGCATGGCGTACAATGTAGAGTTTCACGGCGTTCCCCTGTTGAGTGGATTGACGTTACTGAGAAAGAACGATTCAGGCCTTCTTGCGCGTAGCAGATTTGCGCGCCTTCGCGTATCCCGGCTTGATAACATCGTAGATGATCCGGATACGACGATTGTACGGAATGAATGCGCTTTTCATTGAGTTGATCGTAATCTTTTCCAGTTCATTCAGTCCGAGTTTGAACACGCGATGGGCAATACCAAGTTCCTTCGACATCGTGGTGTCACTCATCAGCCGGTCGTCGGTGTTGAGCGTAACACGAAACTTATAGCGGTAGAGTATGCCGAACGGATGCTCTTCAAGTGATTTGACCGCCCCGGTATCAACATTGCTTGTCAGGCAGATTTCCAACGGAATACGCTTGTCGAGAATATATTGTGCAAGATATCCCATCTTGACGATTTTGGTCGGATCCTTCTTGTCGAGTCCGATATCCTCGATAAGCCGTGTTGCGTGCCCGATACGGTGCGCGCCGCACCATTGAATTGCCTGCCAGATGCTTTCCTTGCCGAACGCTTCTCCCGCATGAATTGTAATGTTGAAATTCTCACGCTGGATGTAATGGAAAGCATCGACATGCTTCTTCGGCGGAAATCCGCCTTCTTCGCCGGCGAGATCGAATGCAACAACGCCGCGTTCCCTGTAATCAACCGCAAGCTCCGCCATTTCCTGGGAGAGATGCATGTTTCGCATCGCGCAGATGATCAATCCATATTCCACCCCAAAATCCCTTTTCCCCCGCTCCAAACCCTTGAGTACTGCGTTGACGACTTCGTCCCAATGCAGGCCATTGTCCGTGTGAAACACGGGGGCAAAGCGGGTTTCAACGTACACAACGCCGTCGTCACGCATATCTTCCATCATTTCGTACGCAACGCGCTCAAGCGCCTCTTCCGTTTGCATTACGCCGCAGGTGTGTGCAAAGCCCTCAAGGTACAACGGTAAACTGCCGCGTTGTGCGCCGCGATGAAACCATTGCGCCAAATCGCCGGCGTTCTTTGTGGGCAGTTTAGTGTAACCCGAGTCGTTGGCAAGCTCGATGATTGTTTGAGGACGAACTCCTCCATCAAGATGGTCGTGGAGCAAAACCTTGGGCAGCGTGCGTATGAATTTATCAGAGAGTTTCATGGTGTTGTGATGTCGAAAACGGATTGGACTTTAGATCAAGGTAACGAGATGAGGGCTGAAAATCAACGAGGCGAAAATGCGGAGCAGCGAATGAGGAAACCGGAATAACGAATTTACTTCAACTCCTCCACGCCCCACTGCTTCATTCGCTCAAGCAGAATGTGGTCGGTAAGCTCGTACTTCACCGGTGTAACGGAAACGTAATTTTCCCGAATGGCAATTTGATCGGAATCGGGGTCGGTATCAATCACATTCATGTTGCCTGTCAACCAGAAATACTCGCGGTTGGCGGGATCGCGACGGACATCAAACCGATCCTCCCAGGTGGAAATTCCCTGCCTGGTGATCTTCACTCCCTTGATTTCCTCCTCGGAAACAGCCGGAACATTGACATTGAGAAGAGTTTTTGGGGGAAGGCCCTGCTCAGCGACGAGCAAAGCAAGACGTGTCGCGAACTTCGCGGCATAGGAAAAATCCTGACTCTGATAGGATGTGAGTGAAACAGCTACGGACGGGATACCAAGGATCGTTCCCTCTGTTGCAGCGGACACGGTTCCGGAGTAGATAATGTTGATGGCAGTATTCGAACCATGATTGATTCCGGAGATCACCATGTCCGGCCTTTGCTTGAGCAGAAACTTCACGCCCAATTTCACACAATCGGCTGGCGTACCTTCAACAGCATGTCCGAAGAAGTCGTTATTCTTGTGAAACGGAAACACACGCAACGGATAGTTCACTGTGATGGCATGACCCACGGCGCTTTGTTGCGAAGCGGGCGCTACAACCGTAACATCGGCAATTGCTTTGAGGCCGTGAACAAGGGCGAAAATCCCCTCAGCATGAATTCCATCATCGTTGGAAACAAGAATGTTGAGTTTCTTCATGGGAGAGATCAGTAGCTTTCCTCTTTCGACGGGAAATCATCCGATTTCACGTCGCGTATGTATTGGCGAAATGCGCCCCGCATCATCTCGGCCAGCTCGGCATACCGTCGCACGAATCGCGGCTTGAATTCCTCCGTCAGGCCGAGCATATCGTACACCACCAGAACCTGTCCGTCACAATGCCGCCCTGCGCCAATCCCGATTGTAGGAATAGGAATCGATTCTGTCACTTTCCGTGCGAGCTTGCCCGGTATTTTTTCGAGAACAAGCGCAAAGGCTCCGGCGTCAGCCAGAACTTTCGCATCGCGCAGCAACTGATCGGCTTCGTTCTTTTCCGTTGCACGCACTTCATATGTCCCGTACTTGTTGATGGCCTGCGGCATCAAGCCGAGATGCCCCATCACTGGAATGCCAATCTTGACGAGATGCTGTACGGTTTCTGCAATATACTCGCCACCTTCAAGTTTCACAGCCCCTACGCCAACCTCCTTCATGATGCGGCCGGCATTTCTAACGGCTTCTTCCTTGTTGTTTTGATATGTCATGAACGGCATATCGACAACAATCAGCGCATTCTTGACAGCACGCTTGACTGCGTTCGCGTGATAAATCATATCGTCCAGCGTAACGGGCAGCGTTGTGACGTTCCCCTGAACAACATTCGAAAGCGAATCGCCGACAAGTATGATTTCTATTCCCACCTGATCGAGCAATTGTGCCACAAGAAAATCGTACGCCGTCAACATCGTGATCTTCTCTCCGGTCCGCTTCATGTCCATCACCGTCTTGGTGGTTACGACACGCGGTTTTGATTGCGGGGTTGATTTAGGCACAGGCGGACTCGAATTCTTGTAGTAGGTTGTCCGGCTGGACGAATTTCACATTCCACTCACGTTGAAACCCTTGTTGCAGGCACTCTGCAAGTTCGTTTACTGATATTTCGGCGTTCCGGATTTCGGCAAGCTCGACCGTTTTCTCCCGTAATTCCTGAGCAAGTGATTCTCTCACTGGTTCACCGGGCAGAAGAAGGTATTTCATGAGACCGCGGTGTGCAGGACCAATCAGGATGGAACCGTGCTGCAACACGACTTCGGCTCCTGTTTCGTGATGCCGGAAACGACGCTGAGCGCTGCCGACGAGCTTTCTGCCATGCCATTCGATTTCGTAACGGGCAGAAGCAGTGAAACAGGGAATTGAAGACGGATTCTTATAGTGTTCACGGAAGTCCGGCTGCGAACGGCTGAGAGTTGCATCAACTCCGAACAGACGAAGGCCATGCACCAGCGCTTGACTGATATGATTGTAGATTTCCAGGACGCTTCTTCCTTCCGAGAACATGGCAACGCTGTAGGTCAATTCTTCAGCATGAAACACGGCTCGACCGCCGGTCGGGCGACGAACAACATCGATGTTGTCGGCCGTACACCGATCATGATCGATCTTCTCAACATCCTGATTGAATCCAAGCGAAATGGCCCACGGCTTCCATTGAAAGAGTCGAACCGTCGGGACGCCGGTACCGGAGAGAAGGGAACGCGCAAGCAATTCATCGAACTGCATGTTGTAAGAACCGGTGTTCACCCCCGTGTCTATAAACCGCCAATCGGCACTCATTCTTCGGCAATCCTCAAGAAACAATTTCCCCGTTTAATGCAGGTCACGATGACGGGTGATGATTCCGCGCTTGCTCTGTGCTATGAAATCAAGAACTTTCTGCACTTCGGGAACCTTCATCAGGCTCGCATCTTCCTTTACTTTCGCCACGGCTTGGGACACATTAAGCCCCGAGTTGTAGATGATGGAGTATGTTCTATCGAGGGCCTCAATCGCTTCACGGGAAAATCCGCGGCGACGGAGTCCCACGGAATTCAATCCTGCAAACACAAGCGGCTCGCCCGCGGCACGGACAAACGGCGGAACGTCCTTCGGCACACGCAGTCCCCCGCCAATCATCACATGCGCGCCGATACGCACGAACTGATGCACCGGCGTTATGCCTCCGATAATCGCAAAATCATCAACGTGAACGTGGCCGGCAAGCATTGCGGCATTCGACATGATAATGTTGTTGCCAAGCACGCAATCGTGCGCAATATGGACGTATCCCATCAACAAATTATCACTCCCGATTACCGTCTTCCCCGTTTCCACGGTACCGCGATGCAGGGTTGCATACTCGCGAATGACATTCCTGTCGCCTACCTCGCACGTTGTGGGTTCGTCTTTGTACTTCAGGTCTTGCGGAACATGCCCGACAATTGCGCCATGATGAATCCGGCAGTCCTTGCCAATCCGGGCGCCTCGTCCGATAAGCGCATTGGACGCAATGGAAGTTCCCTCACCAATAACAGCCCCCGCTTCAATAACGGCAAACGGGCCAACTGTCACATCATGTCCGAGTTCCGCTTTTGGATTGACATCCGACCGCGGATCAATATGTGTTGCCATACATTCCTGGATGGTTCAAGAATAGTTGGAGCAGATGAAGGAAGTTTTCTATCAGTTCACGTTGCGTCCGGCGGGAATTGTGCTGCCTTCCTTGCTTCCGTTGCTGGAGTTGTTCTTTTCTTGCCGGTCGACAATTGATGCCATCATATCCGCCTCGGCAACAAGGTTGCCATCGACGTAGGCTCTTCCCGCCATTTGACAAATACGACTCTTGCGGCTTGTCATGGTCAACTCGAACACCAGTTGATCACCAGGCGTGACTGGTTTTCTGAACTTCGCATTGTTGATCGCCATGAAGAACACGAGTTTGTCTCCCGGGTTCTCGACGCCGTTCAGAAGAAGAATGCCGCCGCATTGCGCCATAGCTTCAATGATCAGCACGCCGGGCATCACCGGTTGGCCGGGAAAATGACCTTCAAAAAACGGCTCGTTGATTGTCACATTCTTGACGCCGACAATCCGTTCATCGATTGTAAAATCAACGATCTTATCAATCAACAGGAACGGATAGCGATGAGGGAGGATTTTCTTGATGGCATTGATATCGAAGACGACGCCCTCTTTTCGTTCGTACTGGAATTTCTTTACCAGCTTCTTCTGCTGGTAGAGTTTGCGGATGATCTTTGCAAACTCGATGTTGCTCGCATGTCCGGGGCGCGCCGCGAGAATCTGCGCTTTGAACGGAACGCCGATGAGCGCCAAATCGCCCATCATATCCAGTAACTTGTGCCGTGCAGGTTCGTTCTTGAAATGCAGAGGCCTGTTGTTCAATACGCCGCTTGTTCCGAGAATGACGGAATCTTTTATTCCAAGCTTTTCAGAAATGCGCTTGATCTCGCCGTCGCCCAACTCACGATCTACAATAACAATCGCGTTGTCGAGATTGCCGCCTTTGATGAGGCCCTGACTGTGCAGCATTTCTACTTCATGCAAGAAACAAAACGTACGGCACGGGGCAAAATCAGTCACGAATTCTTTTTCCAGATTGAAGAGCCCGCTGTGCTGGCTGCCGAGGGCGGGATTGTGATAGTCGACCATCACGGTGATTCGGTAGTCATCTGTTGGCAGAGCGACAATGTCGACACCCTTTTCTTCGTTGCGATATTCGACCGGCTGATCAATAATGAGGTAATCTTTCGGAGCATCCTGCCGTTCAAAGCCTGCTTTCAGAAGAAGATCAACATACGGCTTTGCACTGCCGTCGCCGATCGGCGGTTCGTTGGCGTCGAGTTCAATCAGGCAATTGTCAACCTGCATCCCGACCAGCGCCGCAAGAACATGCTCGACTGTATGAACCCGGGCTTCGCCGATGGCAATGGTTGTTCCGCGGGCAATATCAACAACGTGATCAACAAGAGCGGGCACTTCGGGAGAGCCGCCCAAATCAATCCGCTTGAAGCGAATGCCGGAATTCTCGGGCGCGGGTCTGAACGTCATCGAACAGATGCTTCCGGTGTGCAGCCCGACGCCGCTCATCGTTACCGGTTGTTTGATGGTCCGTTGTTGAACTAGCATAGTGTCTCCGACAGAGAAATTCTTGGGATGAAAGGCCGCGGCCGCTTATGATTCTTGCTGAAGTTGCTTGATGATCTCTTCAAGATGCGCAACGCGTTTCTGTAACTCGCGTACAGTCACAATCAGATCGGGAAGTTGCGTCGCGGCACCCTGGATGCGGAATGCCTCTCGCTGCGGATATGCAGGATATCCGAAGATGGTCGTGTTTGGTTTTTCGACTGAACGGTGAACACCGGATTGCGCGCCAATCTTCGTACCGTCGGCAATCGTGAGATGTCCCGTGAGGCCGACCTGTCCGCCGAGCATGCAGTTCTTGCCGACTTTCGTGCTGCCGGAAATCCCTGCCTGTGCAGCACTTACGGTATTCTCCCCGATCACGACATTGTGTGCAACCTGGATGAGGTTATCAAGCTTGACACCGCTCTTGATACGTGTTTCGCCGAGCGTTGCCCGATCGACAGCACAGTTTGCCCCGATCTCCACATCATCCTCAATCACAACAATTCCACGTTGCGGAATTTTCTCGTATGTGCCGTCGGGCTTCGGCGCAAATCCGAATCCATCGCTGCCGATTGTCGTGCCCGAATGAATGATCACGCGTGCACCGATGACACAGCCGTAATACACGGTCACATTCGGGTAGAGAATCGTATTGTCTCCAATCCGTGCATCGTCGCCAATCACAACGTTGTGCGAGAGTATGACGCCATCGCCAACATGAACACGCTCGCCAAGGACAACATGCGCCCCTATTCGAACGTCAGCGCCCAGTGTTGCACTGTTTGCAATAACTGCAGCGGGATGAATACCGGGAGGCAACACGTCGTGCGGCGGCCTGAAATGTTGCAGAACCTTGAGAAACGAAACGTACGGGTCCTTGACGCGCACAAGGGCCGGCTTCGTGCCCGCCCCTGCCTGCAGATCATGTGCAACAATAACCGCCGATGCCTTCGTTGTTTCAACGAACTTCTGGTACTTGGGATTGGCCAGAAAGGTAATGTCTCCCTCACCGGCTTCTTCAATTTTTGCTACCCGCCGGATGTCGATGTCGTCATTACCGTCAATCTCCGCGTTCACCATCACTGCAATATCACGGAGCTTCATTCTCGTCACTGTAATGTTACTTGCCGAAGGATTGCATACGCCGCAACACGGTCTCGGTCAGATCGTACTTGCTTGTCGCGTACAGCAACAGAATGTCGCCGCTCTTGTCGAAGATGTAGTCGAAGTTGTCATCCTTCGCAATATCCTCGAGAACTTTGAAGATTTTGTTCTGGATCGGCTTCATCACATCATTCTGCTTCTGGAACAATTCGCCGTTCTGTCCGAATTTTCTGTTCCGGTAGTCGGAAATTGACTGGTCGAGTTCACGAAGCTCGCGTTCTTCTTTTGCGCGTGATTGTTCCGTGAGAATGAGCTTGCGCTTGTCGTACTCGTCGTATTTCTTTTTCCAATCGGCCTGCATCTTCTGCAATTCGGCCTCCCAGTTTGCCACCAATGCATCCAACGTTCTCTGGGCATCGACGGCTTCCGGCAGGTTCTGCATGATTGCTTCGGAGTTGATGTGGCCGATCTTCATTTGTGCGAAGCCTGCGCTTGCCGCATACAGGAGGACGAGCGCCGCAACGAGGTGTTTCATCATCACATCTCCCTTCAATTCGGAAAGTTACTTACCCGTCTTCAATCTGTCGATTACTTTGAACGTCAGGTCCGAGGCAGGCTCGCCGTAGAGCAATACACGTACGTTGTCCGTCTGGTCAAACACAAACGAGTATTTTAAATCCTTGGCAACGCGTTCAATCGCTTTGAGAATCTTCTCCTTGACGGGATTGAGGATCTTTTCCTGCTGTTTTGCCAATTCGCCGTCGTTGCCAAGCTTGTCCAATTTGTACTCGCGGAGTTGTTGATCCATGTCGTAGATCTCCTGCTGAGCGGTTCTCTTTGCGGCATCGTTCATCACGGCTTCTTTTTTCTTGTATTCATCGAGCTTGTCCTGAATGACTTTTTCTCGCTTCTCGATTTCGTCCTGAATCGGCTTCGCGGCCGCTTCAAGTTTACGCTGAGCTTCCTTCGCTTCCGGAATTTCCTGGAAAATCTTCGTTGAGTTCACGAAGCCGATTTTCTGCTGCGCAAATGCGGACGAACCGGCAGCCAACGCGAGCGACACACATAATGAGAGAAAGAATTTGTTCACGATTACCTCTGACTGATTATGGATGTGATGAGATTATATACGATGGTGAATCCCTTAGAATCCCCGTCCGAATACAAAGTGGAATTTCCAACCGTCCGGCTGGCCATCCAAGGGCAAAACGTCATCAAAACCGAAACCGTAGTCGAAGCCGATCAACCCGATAGGGTTGATTTGCAATCGGGCTCCGAAACCGGCCGACCGTTTCAGGTTGGCAAAATCCGCCTTCTGCCATCTCTCCCACACATTGCCGCCCTCAACAAAGCCGAGAATGTAGATAGGAATCGGATTGATGGCGAGGGCGAGCCGAAGTTCCGCAGTCTGCCTCGTCATGGCGCGGCCGCCGAAGATGCGTCCCAACTGGTCGCGAGGCCCGATAGACTGATCTTCATATCCGCGCAACGCTGTGGTTGAAATGTATCCGAGGCCTGTGCCGCCCATGTAGAATCGATCGTTGAACGGAAGTCCGGCCGACTGCCCGAACTCACCGACATAGCCGAATTCGGAACTCAGATACAACGCCACCCGGCTGCTGTTGAACAGGGGCACGTACCACTCCGAGTTCAAAATCCATTTGTGGAAATCCACGTTGCCCGGAAGCAGCGGCCCGCCGGACATTTGAATGGAGAGCGAGAAGTTCGAACCGTAGGTCGGGAACACGGGATTGTCGATACTGTTCCGCGAAATGATTTGCGTAATGCTCACCTGCGTGTATTTGCTCAAGCCCACGTCAATGAGCGGATAGTCTTCTGCAACACGCTGTCCCGTCAAAATCCAGTCGCCGCGGAAGTAATCATCCGGCCAGCGGAAACGGCGCCCGATACGCAACGATCCGCCTGTACGCTCCGAGTTATACGTGTACCTGATTTTTGTGCTGTACAGGCTGACGCCAAACGTGGTGGGCGAGTCAAACAACCACGGCTCGGTGAACCCGACGGTGAATGTTCTGTATTGCGACTCGGTGCCGAACTGCCATTCGAAATTCAAAATCTGCCCGGCGCCTCCCGAAAGCGGCTCGGCAATCGAAAAATTGTTGATGGTAAATCCGAGAGCGCCCGTTACGCCGAATGCTCCGCTGTACCCGATCGAGGCATTGATGTTATCACTCGATTTCTCTTCGACGGAATACGTCAAATCAACGATGTTATCTTCCGGATGAATGTACGTGTCGGGATTGATCTTCTCCGGGTTGAAGTAATTCAGCACCGACAACTGTCGGATGCTGCGGATGATGGCGGCACGATTGAAGAAGTCGCCGGGGCGTGAATACAGTTCACGCCGTATGACCTTGTCATGGGTTTTTGTGTTGCCTTTGATATCGACCCGCCCGATGACGAATTTGTTTCGTTCGTACACTTTAATGCGGATATCAACACTATCCTCGGCAACGCGGGTCTCTTCAGGTTCGAGATTGAAGGCGAGATAGCCGTTGTTCAGATACAGAGAGGCAACGTCTGTTTGTGATTCGTTGCCGCGCAGATTCTGCTCGAATTTCTCCTGATTGTACACATCGCCCGGCTTCATACCGAGCTGTTCGTTGAGAATTTCGTCAGAATAGACTGTGTTACCTTCCCACGCGATGTTCCGGATTTTGTATTGCGCCCCTTCATGAACATCAATGCGGATGTTCATATTCTTCTTATCTTCACTATACCAAATCGAATCACCAATCACCGACGCATCGCGGTAGCCGTTTTTCTGATAGAACTTCACAATAAGTTTCTTATCGTCCTCATACTTCTTCCTGTCGAATTTGTGTGACGAGAAGATTTTCCACCAACGGGCCTCGGCGATTTCCTTCATTGCCCCCTTCAAGTCTCCGCTATCGAATGCTTCGTTTCCGGAAAAATAAATGTTGCGGACTTTGACGTACGGTCCTTCATCGATATCCACCAACAGGTTGACGCGGTTTTTGCTGGTATCCAGTTGTTGCGTTGAGACCTTCACGTCGGCAAGCATGTGCCCTTCTTCCTCATACATCTTCAGAATATCTTTCTGAATTCTTGTGAGGTCGTGCGGAGCAATCACTTGCCCGCGAACAAGCGCCATTTTCTTTTCGAGTTTGTCGGTGCTGATTTCGTCGCTTCCGGATATAACCGTCTCCTCGTAGCGGGGAAGCTCTGTGACGCGGATTGCAAGAAATACTCCTTCTCCAACCCTGCGGTCGATAACAATCTGAACATCCGAAAATATTTTCAATTGCCACAATTTTCTGACGGACTGCCCGATTTTATCGCCGGGAAGAGTAAACTCATCGCCTACCCGTAAACCTGAATTGGCAATAATCGCTGAAGGCTCCGCGAGGGAATTGCCTTCCACCGAAATGCCGAGAATCTTCAGTACTTCCTGGGTTTGGGGTAAACGTTGTGCGAAAAGGTGGGTAGAAGAAATGACCATGACAATCCCCGCTGCCGCCAACGCCAACACTCTCTGCTTCATGCTTTACGGTCCTGTTACACTCTTGATAAGTCTGTTGAAGTAGCCGTCGCGGTTCAACTGTTCACTGACCATGCCGAAGCGCCGCTCGCGCTTCTGGTAGCTGCGGATTGCTTCGTAGAGTTCCTCGCGGCGAAAACCCGGCCACAGTTTGGCGGTGATGAACATTTCGGAATAGGCAAGCTGCCACAACAGGAAATTACTAATACGAAATTCTCCGCTCGTTCTTATCAACAAATCGGGGTCGGGAACGTTCCCAGTAGAGAGATACGACCCGATCAGTTCCTCGGAAATCTGCCCTTCGGCGAACTTGCCCGAATTCAGATCGGCAACAATTCGCTTTACGGCCTCTGTAATATCCCACCGGCCGCTATAACTCAAGGCGAGAATCAGCGTGAGGCCCGTATTGTTTTTCGTCTTTGCGATGTCGTCGATCAACTCGTTCTGGACTTCCGCGGGGAGCTTCGCAATATCGCCGATTGCCTGGATGCGGACGTTGTTCGTATGAAGCCGGTCCGTTTCGTCTTTCAGCGCCCGTAAAAGGAGCCGCATCAGCAGCGATACTTCTTCCTCCGGACGTTTCCAATTTTCGGTTGAAAAGGCGTACAAAGTAAGGTACTTCACGCCCAACTGGCCGCAGGCTTCAACGGTATCGCGGACGGATTCGACGCCTTCGTTGTGTCCGGCGATGCGCGGCATACCGCGTTTCTTGGCCCATCGGCCATTTCCGTCCATGATGATTGCTATGTGCCCCGGAATTTCGCCAGAACGTTTCAGCGCTTCCTGCAACTTCAAATCTTCGCCGGTCGCCTGCTGAGGTCCTTGAGACAAAGGTTGGAATCTCCCGTTGGAATAAAAATGAATCGCCGATTTATGCAAATCGGCACAAAAATCTAACCTTATTCTGAAAGAAAGTCAAGGTAATGAAAATGGCACAACCGTTGCAAGAATGCAAGATTCTCTCGCTTCGATCAGCCACTTTGTCCGATTCACATTACGCCGATGGGCGGAATTTGCTCTTTTTCTTCCGTTGCAGCATTTCCCCGAAGCTGCGTTTGTCCCAAATGCGCTTTTTCTCTTTGGAAGGCTGTTGCGACTGGAAGTTTGGTCGCTTGTACTTGCGCTGCGGGTACATTTGCCTTGACGTGTTGGTCACATTCGCCTGACTGAATGTGTCATCCCGGGATTCGTCAGTCTGACGTTCAACCTTTCGTCCTGAGACAGTCAGGCCCGACTCCTCAAGATTCTTAGATCGAGATGCGTGATTTCTTTGAGAAGTGAATTCCGACGCCCGTACGCGCCGCTGTTTGACGTTCGATACGCCGTAGGCATGCCTGCTCGTTGACGAGCGCTCAGCCTTTTCGTGCTGCGGCACATCCTCGATCTTTACTTTCACATACCCGATATCGTTGGCGCCTTTGAGTACAATACTCCCCTTGTAAGTGAACAGTACCCGCTGAAAGAACCCGCGTTCTTCGCCTGTGGCAACGAGCGAAATGGCCTCACCCTTTTCACCGGCACGCGCCGTCCGCCCGATGCGGTGCGTGTACGTTTCAACATCGCGAGGAATTTCGTAATTGTAGACATGCGTAATATCGTCAATATGAAGCCCTCGCGCCGCCACATCGGTTGCAACAAGTACATTGAATTTCTTCTGGCGGAATTCCGCTGTCACCCGTTCACGCTGGCCTTGGGTCATATCGCCGTTCAGACATCGTGCGTGAACGCCTTCACGCGAAAGCTGTTTTGCAATCTTTGCCGTAATGTGCTTCCGGTTGCAGAAAACAAGAGCAAGATCGCGCTCGAATTTGAGGAGGTGAATGAGAAGATGAAGCTTCTGATCGGGAGTCGTTTGATAATACGTCTGACGCAAAAATTCCGGTTTCACGGAGGAAGCCATCTGTACGTGCTTCGGGTCTTTGAGATACTTCCTGCTCAGCGTGACAATTTCCTTCGCAAGAGTTGCGCTGAACATGAGCGTCTGGCGCTCCTTCGAAACCTTGTGCATGATGGTTTCGATATCCTTGATGAAGCCCATGTCGAGCATTCTATCCGCTTCATCCAGAACAAGCGTGGTAATCTTGTCGAGTTGCAGCATTCCTCTGTTCAGCAAGTCGATCAGGCGGCCCGGGGTTCCGACAATGATATTGGTTCGGGTGAGTTTCCGGGCTTGTTCTCTGATGGACATTCCGCCGTAGATGGGCGTTATGCCGAGATGTTTGCCGTGCGAGAATTTCACAAATTCCTGGGCTATCTGAACAGCAAGCTCACGCGTCGGACACACGACGAGCGTGTGCAATCCATCGCGCCGGTTAGTCCGTTCAATAATTGGAATTGCAAAACTTAATGTTTTGCCCGAACCTGTTTCGGATTGTGCAATCACATCCCTGCCTTCAACAATAGCGGGGATGATTTCTTTTTGAATCGGTGTCGGCTCGGTGATGCCGCGTTGGTTTAGCAACGCAACCATCTCTTTGCTCAACTTCAATGATTCTGATTTCATGTAGTACTTTCTTGAAAATTGCCACGTAGACACAAAGACATTCAGTTGTAGGCTGATCCGCCGAAGGCGGAAAAGGAGTGCGCAAAAGAGAAGCTTGGTTAAGGATGGATGACCTTACAATAGAACCTTGATGTCCCGGTGCCTTTGTGGCGAGCTTTTCTGCGCGGTCAAAAAGAAAATCCCGGTCTGCGGTTAAACAGACCGGGACTTCTGTTCAGCGAGTGTGGACTTGCTGTTAGATTTTGCTGACGTTTGACGCCTGAAGGCCTTTCGGGCCTTTCTCGACATCGAACTCAACCTGGTCACCTTCATTCAGGTTCTTGTAGCCGTCGCCGGCAATTGCCTTGTAGTGAACAAACACATCTTCACCACCGGCACGCTGAATGAAACCGAAGCCTTTTGCTCCGTTGAACCATTTTACTGTCCCTTTTTCCATTGGAAAAGGTTCCTTCTGTTGTGTGAAACAAATCCGCTGTCAGCGGACACGATACGATACAGCCAGCTTTGTGTGCCTTTTCCCGAAGGGATGCCCGTAGGCAAAACAGAAAATCGCAGCCGTCGTTACGTCACGGTTGCGATTGCTGCTTTGTTTCTGAAAGCGAAACCTGTTCTGATGGAATCGAACAGTAAAAGCTCAACAACGATGTACTGTTTTTGACGCACACATGATAGCGTAAACGCGGGCCAATAGCAACAACTATTTTGTGAATTGTGATTAACAATACGAGAAAGACGCGTACTGCGTCGATTTCGCCAAGTCTATCCCAGAATCGCCAGCAAAATTCCCGCTGCAATCGCTGTCCCGACAACGCCCGCCACGTTCGGTCCCATCGCGTGCATCAGCAAATAGTTCTGCGGATTATACTCCTGCCCGACATTATGTGAGACACGGGCCGCCATCGGCACGGCGGAAACGCCGGCTGACCCGATCAGCGGATTCACTTTCCCTCCGGTCACTTTGTACATCAGCTTGCCAACCAACAGTCCGCCGATCGTGGAAAAACTGAATGCGACCACGCCGAGTGAGAGAATCTTCAAGGTATCCCATCGTAGAAACACATCAGCCGCCATGGTCATACCGACGCAGGTTCCAAGAAAGAACGTGACAATGTTAATCAACTCATTCTGCGCCATGTTTGTGAGGCGTTCGACTACGCCACTCTCTTTCAACAAATTTCCTCCCATCAACATGGCAAGCAACGGGGCTGCAGGCGGAACAATGAACACCCCGACAACCGTCACGGCGAGCGGAAAGATGATTTTGATTTTCTTGGAGACGGGTTTGGGCGTTTCCATCACCACAAGTCTTTCCTTCTCATTCGTGATCCATCGCATGAGAGGAGGCTGAATCAGCGGAACAAGCGCCATGTAGGAATAGGCAGAAACCGCAATGGGCCCGAGCAAATGCGGGGCAAGCTTGAGTGAGAGATAAATCGCCGTCGGCCCGTCCGCTCCGCCGATGATGCCAATTGCTGCCGCCTCTTTCAGACTGAATCCGAGAGCAACAGCAGTGAACAACGCCGTAAACACGCCAAACTGTGCCGCCGCCCCAAGCAGAAATGTTTTGGGATTCGCGAGCAGAGGGCCAAAATCCGTCATTGCTCCGATGCCGAGGAAAATCAGCGGGGGGAAAATCTCCAGCTCAATTCCTTTAGAGATATAATAGTACAACCCGCCAATCTCCTCACCGTGCGGCGCGGCAAGGAGTCCGCTTCCGGGCAAGTTGGCAAGAAATGCGCCGAAGCCGATAGGCAGCAGCAATAATGGTTCAAAGCCATGACGAATCGCGAGATAAATGAGTAGCGATGCAATGGCAAGCATCGCCATCTGGCCTCCTGTCAACTGCCAGAAGCCCATGCCGAGAACGAATTTTTCCAGATGGTCTAACATCGAGGTCCCGGGCTATTCAAAGGTCAGCAATACACGCCCGGCTTCAATCGTGTCGTTCACTTTTACTTTTATGGATTTGATTTTTCCTGTTTGCGGCGAAGCAATGTTGGTTTTCATCTTCATCGCTTCAAGAACAAAAAGAACATCGTTCACTTTCACGCTCTGTCCTTCCTTCACAGGAATTTCGAGGACAACGCCGTTGATGGGTGAAGTAAGCGATTTCTTATCACCGGCACTCGGCTTTGTCTTTGCCGGCAGTGGCGTCGTCACTGGAGTGACATAGCTGTCCATCGTTCGGACAGGAGGGCGAAACGGCGGCTGAGCCTGAATCACATCGTCATCCTGCACAACTTCCACGTCAACTTCATAACGCTTGCCGTTTACGGTGATCAGGAGTTTTTTCATGATTTATGATTTCCTTTTTGAAATTGCGTGTGATGCCATCACATTCAGTCTTCCGGTTACAGCCCATGAGGCACCGGCAGTTTTCTGATTGAGGAACTGGACTTTCTTCACAACAACACTTTTGTGAAGCGCCGTCGCGGCAGCGGCCGAAAGCAGGGCGATCAACTCGTCGTTGATCTCATCCTCCACCTGATGCGACTCCACCTTTTCCGCATATCTTCTGATTTTCCACTTGTTCAACTTTTCATCCGCCCAGCGAAAAAACCAGATCATCCCTGCAAGAAACACGAGAGACGTGAATACGCCCGTCATTCCGACAAGCATGACGAGAAGGCTTTCGAGTATTTTTTCCATTCTTAGCTGTGAGAGAGATCTACAAGGGAATCAACCCGTGTTTCTTCTGCGGGCGCAAATCACGCTTGCTGCGCAACGATTCGAGCGCAACGGCGAGATATGCCCGCGTTTTCTTCGGCTCGATTACTGCGTCAACCAGCCCTTTGCCTGCGGCCATGTACGGCGTCGAGAATTCTTCTTGATATTTTTCTATCAGTTCGCGGCGTTTTGCCTTCGGGTCGGGGGCGTTCTTGATCTCATTTCTAAACAGAACACTCACAGCGCCCTCGGCTCCCATCACCGCAATCTCCGCCGTCGGCCACGCGGCAACGCGGTCGGCACCGAGACTCTTTGCACACATGGCGAGATATGCCCCGCCGTATGCCTTGCGGACGACAATCGAGATTTTGGGAACGGTTGCCGCAGAGAAGGAGAATAACATCTTTGCGCCGTGACGGATGATGCCGCCGAACTCCTGTTCGACACCCGGCAGAAATCCCGGCACATCCACAACACTGATGAGCGGAATGTTGAATGCGTTGCAGAAACGGATGAACCGCGAGGCTTTGTCCGATGCATCAATGTCTATTGCGCCGAATTTTTCAATCGGCTGATTTGCGACGATGCCGACAACCCGTCCGTTCATTCGCGCAAACGCCACGATGATGTTCTTCGCGTAGTGGCCGTGAACCTCGAAGATCGTGTGCGGGTCAAAGACGCGATGCAGAATGTCGAACATATTGTAGGGGTCGCGGGGATCGTCGGGAACAATCCTGTTCAACTCTTCGTCCTCAATCATCAGCAGTTCGCCGCTGCTGTGCGATGGAGGATCCTCCGTATTGTTGGCGGGAAGATAACTGAGCAAGGTTTGGGCAATTTCGATTGCGTCGGCATCGTCGCGGGCAATAAAATGAACGTTGCCGCTTGTCGCCGCCTGCACCAACGCGCCGCCAAGTTCCTCGGCAGTAATTTCTTCGCCGGTTGCCTGCTTGATCACTTCCGGTCCGGCGATGAACATTTGGCCGGTATCTTTCACCATAATGATGAAATCCATCAACGCCGGTGAATATGCCGCGCCGCCTGCGCATGGCCCTGCAATAATAGAAATCTGCGGAACAACGCCGGAGAGAAGTGTATTGTAGTAGAAGATGCGTCCGTAGCCGCGTAACGAGTCAACTCCCTCCTGAATACGTGCCCCGCCACTATCATTGATGGCTATGTACGGAGCGCCGGCCTTAAGAGCCATGTCCATAATTTCACAGATCTTCTTCGCGTGTACGCCGCCGACACTTCCCCCCATCACCGTAAAATCCTGGGATGAGGCGTACACAAGTCTGCCGCCGATTGCGCCGAGCCCTGTCACGACGCCGTCTGCGGGGATATCTTTTCCCGCCATCCCGAACGACGTGGCATTGTGTCGCGCAAAACGGAATAACTCATCGTAAAAGCCGTTGTCGTATAACAAATGCATCCGTTCATGCGCCGTCATCTTGTTCAACTTGTGCTGCGTCTCGATTTTGTCGAGGCCGCCGCCGAGATTGACTTGCGCGTTTTTCTTTTTGAGAAGTTCAAGTTTTTCAGCTACAGTCAACATATCAATTCCGATTCATGGTTTTTCGCACAATTCCGTCAGCACGCCGCCGGTGGATTTCGGATGGAGAAAGGCAATATGCAATCCCTCCGCCCCTTTGCGCGGCTGCTTGTCGATCAGTTGAACCCCCTTGGATTCAATTTCGTTCAATGCCTGTTGAAGTCCGTTCACCGCGAATGCAATGTGATGAATACCCTCTCCCTTTTTCTCGATGAATTTCCCGATCGGGCCTTCGGGGTCGGTGGTTTCCAGCAGTTCAATTTTCGTTTCGCCGACCATAAAGAACGCCGTCTTCACTTTCTGATCTTTCACTTCTTCAATTGCGTAGCATTTCAGGCCGAGCACTTCTTCATAGTATTTGATGGCGGCATCCAGGTTTTTTACTGCAATGCCGATATGTTCGATGTGAGTAGGTTTCATTTTCATGCCTTCCGGGTCAGACCACGCGGGATTCTCATCATAATGTGAGATGGTGTTGAAAAGTTCAGCGCTTAGTACAGGCTTTCTCCCTCGTCAATCTCAACATTCATACCAAGCCTGTTTCCTCGATTCGGGAAGATGCTACAAGATAGCATTCTCAGGGATGAGAAAGAAGCAGATGAAATGGGAAACTGCAACACCCGCAGGGTCAGAACCGTTGCGTGAACGTCACCGAGCCGACGTATTCGTTGAACTTAAGATTGGAAAGCGAGCCGCCGTTGAAGTTCGTCATCCCGAAACTGAGTCCGACCACCGATGATTGTGTCAACTGGTAGTTTGATGCGATCGTGTTGCGAATTGATGTGCTTGACTTCACAAACGAGGCACTGGATGCGAGAGTGGTAATGAGCTTGTTTTCGATTGCGCGGTTCTGGACGGCAAGCCCGTATGTTTGCGTTGTCTGACTGCCGAATGAACCAAGATTGTAATGTACAACGCCCGCAGTAGGCGAGACTGTGAACGATATTCCAAGCGGGATCACCGTACCTAACGTTGCCGAATGCGTCGTTGATTTCATCCCTGCACGCAACGGAGAATCATCGCCCGATTGTTGGTAGATGTAGGCGAAGGTCACAGCCTGCAGAAAGGAACCCGGCGTAAACACGAAAATCTGATTCGTGCCGAGTGTCAAACTGGAGAAAGCAACACGCGTCGTGTCGTTCGGCGAGCCGTTGTCCATATTCAAATAGTTGGCAAGAATGTTGGAAGTCCAAAGCGACGCGGGGCGGAACGTCACATTCGACGTGTACATGTTTCTGACCGTTGTAAACGTTTTTTGGTTCAGAAGATTATCGTTTTGGCGCGTGTAGCTGACCGCCACCGACCAATCAGCAATTCTGAAAGAAGGAGCAATCAGAAACTCTTGCTGATCATTCAACAGATATGCCGTTCCGAGCGAGTTGTATCCCGACCCGATGTATTTGTATCCCCCTTTCACATTCACATTCCCGACATCGACAATCATCTCGGATGTTACCGCAACATCAATATTCGATGTGACGTTTGCGCGATACAGCTTGTTGATCGGGCTGGGAATTTTCAGCGTCGTATCGGCGGTAACACGCATATCCCGCGTGAACAATCCGACCGTTGCATCCGTTTTCCATTGAATCGTGTTCTCGAAGAGTTTGAGATTTGCCAGAATGCCGGCGACGAGGTTCTCCTGCGGCGTGACTTCGAATCTCCGCGGAGGAGTGAGAGATGGATTGGATGAGTCGATAGCAACCGTTTGACTGCTTGCAGGAAGTGATGAAATCTCATCCCTTACGCGGAGAAACAGAAGATCAACATATCCGCCCGCTTCGGTTCCTATACCGATTTTGCCGCCGTAAAGGTAGCGGTCGAATGCGCCGTTGTCGGCACCTCCGCCAACCGCCCGCTTCGTGAATCCTCCGATGGCAGATAGTCTGAAAATTCCGGGATTGATATTGAACGCACCGCCGCGAATCATAATGCCGTTCAATGTATAATCCGAATACGTTTCGCTAAAATCTCCAACGTGGGCATTCCCCCACTTCCACGTGGGATGAAGTCCAAGTTGGTTGATGTTCTGCCGTGCCGCCGTTCCTTCGGTGGAGAGGAGAATGTCAAAGTTGAGAGAAAGAGCGTCAAAGAAGGTCAACGTCGGGCGGATAAACAGCCGCCCTGTTGTTGACGGACGGCGGCGATCCTGTCCGTTGATGCTGTACCATTCGCCGTACGTGCCGATTTCGCCTCCTAACTTCACCGCCCGTTCGAGAAATGTTGAGGAGTCCGGCGGTGATTGCGTGTGGGCAGTTGACGTGATCAATGCAAGCACGAGTGTGACTGCAATTCCCCCCGCTATTCGATATTGAGCCATGACGTCCTTTCCTCGCGGTGGAATTTATCGTGTGCTGTACACCGATACCTGGGCGCGTTCACTGATACGTGACTGCGCGCCGTTATCGGCAACAACCTGGACACCGTACACGTATGCGCCATCGCCGAGAAGTTCAGCGTCCGTGAAGGTCTGTTGTCCTGCCGGAACGGCTTTGAACTGACTGAACGGAGAGCCCTTTGCCGAACGATAGATCAGAAAATGAAACTTTTCCTCTTTCCTCTCGGCGTACGACCAAGTAACTACTACCTTGTTCTGAACCGGATCAAACCGGGCGCTGAGGCCGGTAACAGGTGGGCGCACACCGGTGTCGTACGGACGGCCTTGCACGGAAAGCAGCGCCATTGCACGCAAGCCGCTGCTATCAACCGCCTCTATCTGATATTCGTACATTACGCTTTGCTTCACGGCTTTGTCGGTATACTCGGAAGCCGTGCGTGAAAGTACCGCAAGTCTCGCCCAACTCGCCGAATCGGCAGGACGACGGTAAAGAACATGCGACTGTACATCTTCACTTGTGCTGGCGGCCCATTTCAACATCACAGCCGAGTCGCTGACTTGCACATCGGTGAACACCGGTGCATCCGGCGGAACACGGTCGGGCCTGCGCAACGCAAGAATGGGCGACAGTTCGGAATGATTGTAGCGATTGTTGACAGCCGCAATTCTGTAATAGATGTACCGCGTGAGTGTGTTGACTTCAACCGTATCGGTGAATGTCGTATCACGCCACACATCGCCGGTAAGCTGGGCAAACTCATGGTCGGCGGCATTTGCGCGAAGCACACGATAGCCGAAGATGTTGCGTTCAGAATTCTTATTCCACTTCAAACGAACAACGCCATTTGTGTCGATCACGCCAGAAAGACCGCGCGGAATTGCCGGCGGGGTCGAATCAATTACAAATCCCATCACCGGAAATGCCGCCGCCGTATTTCCCGCCGTGTCTATTGATGAAACAAGGTAGTAGGGCTCGGCATCGTCAGGACGCTCGTCGATGAACGTGCGCGCCGACGGCGGCAGCGGCCTCGGCGTAATTGGCCGGAAGTTGCTGTCGGATAATGCACTGCGGGAGACGATAAATCCCGCAAGATCCGCATCGACTTGGATGACATCCCACGTCAAACGGATTCTGTTCCTCTCGATCTGTTCGGGATTCTTGACGATGGGCGGAGCGGGCGGCGTGAGGTCGCGTCCCATCGCCTCGACTTCCGCGTGCGGACCCAACTCGCCGAAGGCGTTGATTCCCCGAACACGATATTTGTACGGCCTGTAGTTGACGATTGTGCTGTCGGTGTACACGCCGACTCCGCGCTGCACGGTATCCGTTCGCGTGACCATCACAATCGGTGTCGAGTTGAGCTTGTTGAATGTTCGACCGCCATCTTCCGAACGGTAGATGTTGTATCCGGTGTGGGGGTTTGTCTGCAATTCATCCCAACGGATTTCTATTCTGCCGTCGAGTCCGCGGGCTGTGAGGTTTGCAGGCTGGGGGTTCGGCTCCGCCGGGCGGACGACCACGGTAATTTCCCCGGCGTCGATCCTGTAATCCCACGGCTCGTTCAGCCTTATCCGGTACGTGTATGTTTCTCCGGCTCGCACACTTCTGTCAACATATCGCAATCCCAATGCCGTTGCGATAAAGGGATCGTTGTCGGCGGCAAAGAGTGCATAGCTATAGAGATTCATGCTGAGTTCCGCCATTGCCCCCACGGTATCGCCGCCGGTCGGAATCAATTCCAGCAGCACGGAATCTCCCCACACTGCCTGCAACGCAAGCGGTAGAAGCGCGTTCTCGCGGTTTGCTTCGATGGCGTCAATGAACAGTTCCGGGAGCCAGGGATGAAGCGTGTCGGGGGTGAGGCGCACAAACTGTCCGGCACCCGTGCGACGCTCGATAACATAGCCCGTCCGGTTTGCGATGTACCAACCGTGCGGTGTGTTCGGCGCCCAACGCAAAACGACGGAGTCGTTGCTCGTTCTTGCCAACACTTTGATTTGCGCGAAACCGGGATCGCGAGGAACCTGTGATTGCGGTGTTGAAGGATCTTGCTGCGAGAACGCCATCCCCCCTATCGCGAACAGAACCGCCGCCCCCGCGCCGAGGAAAAATCGTGTTCTCATATTCTGCACTCCGTTCCTTTGCTAAACTGGAATGTACAATGGCCTTTCACCAGGCCGCCGAGAATACTGTAGTTCCCTTTGATCGTACCTTTGACCCAAAGAGGATTCGGGCCGCCTGCTTCAAGCAACGCCGCCGCACTAACACCAAGAATTTCGTAGTTGCCGCGGTACCCGACATAACTTGCCTTGCACCACTTGCATATCTTGCAATACCACGGCCCGCACGGCTTGTATGTCCAGAATCCGATATCAACATAAAGACCGATGGATGCGTTCACCCACGCATACAGTTGTCCCTGAGCCTGCCAGCCGTTGACGCCTGTACAGCGTGTCTGTTTCAGCATGGCGATATCAAAACCGCCGCCGGCACTGACTTGACCGTAAAAAATGGAGAACGTTTGTCTGCCGGTATCAAAGGAGATGGATGCGCCGAACGCAAAGCCGTTCCCTGCAGCAATGCGTGTATCCCGATTCGACGACGGACTCCCGATCACATTCCGAACCTGCGGCGGAGGCGGGGGAGGCGGAGGCAATCCTTTCCCCATCATCAGGTACGCTTGCGCACTCGGCATCCACGATGCGAGCGAGACGCTTATTCTGCTGCTCGGTTCCCCGATCTTCACATACCATGTCGATTGCTCGACGTGTATCACCATTGTTCCGTTGCCCCGTACAGGCGTGGCGTTGATGTTCACGTTAAAGACGCCATGCAGAGTTTTTGTGGGGAAGTTGTATGTGATGTCGCAGAACATCGTAACCTTTGCATTTTGCCGTGCAGTCACTTCCGCCATCATGTAGCCGTTGCCTTGCAACGAAATGCGGCCCATAGAAACAGTACCGGCTGAGGCGTTGCGCTGCAATTCGATTTCCAGAATCACATCACAATTGAATGCAACGGATGAAGGATATGTTCCGAGAACGATCATCGCCTTGAAGCCGAACGTACCGTTGTTGGGCACAAACCGGAATCCCGACGCTGTAGCGCCCGGTGTCGGGCCGGCTACGCCCGATGAAGTCGGCACAGGAGGATTGGCCGGACCCTCGCGCCGCATGTTGTACCAGAAGCCACCGCCGAGTCCGTAGAAACCGACACCGGTGGTTCCGAACGCTATGCCCGGATTGAATATCCCTTTCGCATCGACGTAGAAATACCGGAAGCCGCTTACCTGCCCGAATTGTACCGTCGAGGTAACAGTGATGCGCTGGATAATATCCGCCTTGATTGCCCCTCTGAATCCGGAGCCGTAGATCGGATCATCACGATAAAGTTTGATGTAGCCGAGGATTTTTACCGGCCCTAAGTCGGCATTCACGCCGACAGAATCGAGCTCGATACTATGGAACGCGAACTTCTGCCCCGGCCCCGTCAGGTTCAACTCGCCCCATATTTTCAACGTCGTGCCGCCGCTGATGGCATTCGAGCCCGGAGCAACATTCACGCTGATGGTGAATTTGACACCCGACAGGTCTTTGCCTTGCCGCGTCGTATTCTCCAAATCGATATTGGAGATGGAGACAGGAAACCCTGCCAGCCCTTTTTGCGGGCTTGCAAAGCTGAACGTCCCCTTCGTGAAGTAGGGCTTCACGGATTGCAACTTCATGTTCTGGAAGCCGACGCCCGGAAGTTTGACGTCGGGGATTCCGCCGATGTTTCCCGCAATCGACACACTGCCGTTGAGCACCGCCGAGGCGATCATTTTCCTCTGCGGATTATTATTGGTGATAGTGATGTTGGATGTCGGCTGGAGTTTGATCTTCGCCTTCCAAATATCGGCCGCGAATGAATCGCCCGGGGTAATCACAAATGCGTACGTGAGTGTCTTTACGGTGTCGGATGATCCAGGCCTCGACAACGTCGCGGAATACAGCATCGGGCTTTCCGAAATCGGCATCTTGATCTTCCCCTTCATCCATCCCGAACGGAGCGAACTGCTCACAACTTCGACGGCAAGCGTATCCAGACTTCCGCCCCAATCTCCAAAATTGCCGTTCGGATACATGAAGACGTTCTCCGCACGGAAACTGCCCGTGATCCCCACCTTCGTAATCAACAAATTCTGAACGGCAAGCTGCGGCGGCTGAGTTGTGTTGAACGTTCGCAACTGCGGCGGCAGAGAAATGCTCGCCCGCTTGATGTAGAATCCCGTCCACGTATTGTCCGTGATGCCGACATACCCGGCCGGGAAAACAATGCCCGTCGGATTCTCCTCCACCGACTTGTCGAACACCATTTCCTGCACTTCCAGCACGAACCCGGGCGCGCTGGTGATCTCGCATCTGTCGAGATTTGCAGAAGCGATGAAGTTGCCGCCGCGGGAAATGTGTGTGAGGAACTTCGCCTTCACTTTCGAAACGCCATCATCCGTCGGGAAGGGACGCAGCCACGAACGAGGAAAATCGACATGCACCGCAAGCCGCAAATCCTTGAAGCCCTTGCAGTCAAGCGTCACGACACAGCCCGAATCGGCGGCAGAGGAAGCAAGGAATCGGAACCCCCACGAATCGCCGGATGTGTAGCCGAGATCATTCGGCAGATACAATTGAATGTTCCCGTCACCGCCGATACCTGTCGGCGAGAAGCAGATGTTGCGCGCGCCGAGGCTCAGCGCAATGTCAGCTCCCCAATCAGGCATCGGGTACGACATTGCCATGTTCATGTACGCGGCAGTCGGCTTGAACACCATGCCGATAATGCCGACAACGTAGCGCTGACCCGCAATTTCTTTATCCAATCCAATCGGCAACGTCAGCGGGGCAACGCCCCCAAGAGCGCTGACGAGTCGCGTCGCATCGCTGGCAATCGCATGAATCGTTGAGATCTTTTGTGGCGTGAGACCCAACGCGGAGCCGAGTCCGTTGGCTTCTGCTTCGGTGAGCGGGGAGTTTTCCGTCTGCTCGGCCGTGACTTCGCCGTCGAACACTTCTTTCAAACTGTTAACTTTAAGTCCCGTAAACTTGACTTTCAAGTTCGCCTTGAACATCGGGATCTTGATCTCTCCCTTGCCGGAGAGATTGGCCGCCCCGCCTGAAACCTCTGTAAGCATCAGGTTGAACTTGCCGATCTTTACGGTATCGCCCTGAACAAATGGTATTGAAGCGGGAGTCGTGTTCGTCGGAGCCGGCGCGCTGCACACATCGCGACACTCGCCGCCTCCGGCAACGGTACCCGGAGCGTACTTGAATTTGTACGCTGGTGTTGTCGACGTATCGACTGTACACTGCACGCCGTCTTTGCGGACGAGATTCCTGTCGTACTTCAAATCGAATTTCCAGACGTACCAATTGCCCGCTTCCGGCGTGAAGGAGAATTGCGGGTCGCTTCCGCTCATCTTCACTTCAAGACGCGAGTTCATCGAATCGATTTCCGTCAAACCCAACGTTGTCGCGGAGACATTGAAACCGAGCAGGAATGTCGGCGTCCGTCCCATCACCGTCGTCATCACTTCGCTGGAATCATTCATCTTCCATACGCGCAAACGTCCCTGCGTCAGCCGGTTGAAGTTGAGGGCCGGACTCGCGTTCACGACAAACTTCGGCTTCTCGCTGCTTGTGAGTACAACGCCCGCCTCCGGCGTATGCACTACCATGCGAATGCATTCACTCGGCGGAATGGGCGGCGGCGGGGGAGGTGGCGGCGGAATCTGCGTTCCTTTGTACACGAATGTGAAAATCTGGCTTCTGCCGTTGTTCGTTGTTGCGGGGTAGTCATTCTGGTCAAGAACTTGTATTTGCCACGCGTAGCGTTTCCCCTGAACCAACGCTTGTGCGGCAATCGGATACACGAGACTCGTTATTGCGAGGTTCAAATCTTCATAGTGGGGATTGTTGGACGCCAACGCTTGCGCGGGGACCTGTCCCTGCAGCACTTCCACTATTCTGAGTTGGTATCGAAGCGTGAATGTCGGCGGAACGGTGACGGGAGTCCAGGAAAAAATCGGATACTGCGGCGCGACGGAATCCTGATTGGCGGGTGAAATCAGTTGCGGCGGGTCGGGATAGACGATGGTGAACACCTGCGAGCAGATGTTTTGGAGAATCATCCCTCCACTCGCGTTTCGTATATCCACGCATGCAATGTACTCTCCTTCCGGCAACCTGCCGCTCCGAATGGCCTGCTGACGAATCGACGCGTCGTACGTGACATTCTGAAGAGAAAGGAATTGCGTGTTGTTAAGGATGGTCGAAGGACCGGGCATGAGTGTCTGCGGACTGCTTGTGCCGGTGATAATCGGCGCCCCACCCGCACGGCGGGTAATCCGCAAGTCGATGGTCACTTGCTGCCCGCCGAGATTGGTAAGCGTCAGGAATCCTATCGAAGGATTTGTTTGCCATTCGCCGGGATAAGGGGAAGGGAAAGGTTGAACGAAGAGTGTTGCGCCGGGTATCGTCTGCGCGCTTGCGGCAAAAGGAATCGTGCAACAACACAGAACTGCCAGCAGAATTGAAAGAGTTCTTGACCGGAACTTCATCTCAACCTCCTATGTGATGGATGCCCAAAGAACTGAAACCCCCGTGTCGTCTTTGTCAATATCGCCGGGCGGCCCCACAGGTAGGCCGGGCGACAAGGAGCTTGGCCCGCACAAATGCAGGCGGGTACCAAGCTATGAAGTTAATCCGTATGAAGCCTTCTCACGAAACCAGTCCGGGGAGTGTGGCGGACTCAATGCTGTGTTGTTACGAAATGAATTGCCGGGAACGTAATGCGGCAATATATATGAGACCAGTACCGGGGGATATATAACGAAATCTCAAGGACTTAAGCAAGATACAGAGATGGGAAACTTCCGGGATTGAAGCGGATGCTCACTTCCCCTTCTTCTTCAGAAAAGCCCTGTTGTTCTCCTTCAACAACGCCGCCAACACTTTCGTGTCAACATCTGCAAGCTTCTTGAAACGGACGCAACTTCTGCCGATACTCGCCTTCGGCAGTTTTGCTTTGTACGATTCGGCGATGTAGCCGTTGTTGGTGGACATACAAGCATAGAGTGAGATGTAGTTCTTCTGGCTTGCAAGCGCAATCGAAACCCAATCCCCTTCCCTGCCTGAAGGATATTTGTAATGGAACTTCCCGTACCCGATCATGCCGTAAAAGATCATCGGCTTGAGGCCGGTGGTTTTCTGAATCAACTTGTTCAGCTCGGCAAGCTCGGATTTTCTCGGCTCTGCCAGCCCGTTGATATACTCGCGGGGAGTTTTGGCTTTGGAATTTCCTTTCATAAAGATCTCCTTTGGATTGATCAAAAACTCGTTGTCAAGAGACAAGCAGAGAGCCGAACAGGTGAGCCGTATTTTTCACCTCAACCACGCCATCACCGTCATGACAATCCCCGCAAAGTACAATGTACCGAAAATGGTTTTGTTGTACCGGGCGAGCCATTCCGGTAAATAAATGTCAAAGTTGTCGCGCCGATCATCTGTATGCCGTGCGGCAACGGCAGTCAGCGGACAGGCCCATGAGTTGAAGACGATCACCATCACCTCGACAAAAACAATCCCGATCAACGCAAAAGCAACGGTGAGTTTGCCGGCGTACGCTGCAATCGGAATTGTGACGATGCAGGCGGCAAAAAAAGCCCAAATGACTGTATGCAGCATCTTGATGGCGTGCAGAGAATCGAGTTTGATCATTGAGTTCTTTATGAAGGTGAACTTCATGAGCGGCCAGCCGCACGGGAGAACCGGATACTGCCTGTACCGGCCCTGCGCCGGGGAAATCTCCATTACGAATGGCGGAAGAAATAATCGGAAAAAAGCAAATGGCAAGCAAGAAATGCTAAAAACTTTCGCGGGAGACTGTGAGACGAATGCAAAATCTTGTATCTTGTACCGTTCAAGGTTCACACAATTCAACGATTCATCCGACACGCATGAAAATCGCATATCTCGATACCATCGCGGGCATTGCCGGCGACATGACGCTTGCGGCATTCGTTAACGCGGGAATGCCGCTCGACGAACTCTCCTCCGAACTGAAGAAGCTTCCTCTCAACGGCTTCGAGCTGATCGGCAGGCATGTGATGCGCAACTCCATCAGTGCCGTGCATATCGACGTTGCCATCTCTCACACACCGCATTATCACCGCCATCTCAAAGACATCAATGCCATCATTGATGGCAGCACGTTATCGCAACGAGTAAAGGAAGATGCGAAATCGATCTTTCACGTCATAGGCGAAGCGGAGGCAAAGGTTCACAACACAACGTTGGAAAAGATTCATTTCCATGAAGTTGGCGCGCTGGATTCAATAGTCGATATCGTCGGCGTTGCGATATGCCTCGAGAAATTCGGAATCGAGAGAGTCTATACATCACCTGTCCGGCTCGGCAGCGGCGGGTTGGTCAAAACGCAGCATGGCGTTATGCCGACACCGGCTCCGGCGACGATGGAAATACTGAGAAACTATCCGACGGTCTTAACCGACATCCCGGAAGAGTTGACTACGCCGACCGGCGCAGGAATCGTGAAGGCGCTGTCGGCGGGAGTGCTGGATGATGAAGAGATTCATGCAGAAACGATCGGCTACGGGTCGGGCACAAAAGAATTCGCGCAAATTCCCAACCTGCTCCGCATCGTTATTGGCGAGCTTGAATCACACACCGGGCACGAGCAGATTGTCACCGTCGAAACCAATATCGACGATATGAACCCGCAAGTCTATCCCTATCTTATCGACAAGCTCATCGAAGCCGGCGCGCATGACGCTTATCTAATTCCGATAATTATGAAGAAGGGACGTCCCGGTATTCTGCTTTCTGTGATGACGGGGAAATCGCGTCTCGAAACAATCACGCACATCATCTATAAGGAAACGTCCACTATCGGGCTGCGGATTCAGGAGATCGGGAGAAGAAGATTGCCGCGTGAGCATGTGGAAGTTCAGACACAATTCGGGCCCGTGAAAGCAAAAGCCGTCACGCGTAACGGATCTGTCACCCTCTCGCCGGAGTTTGAGGAATGCCGTCGGATTGCCGGCGAGCGCGGAATACCGCTTCTCCGGGTTCAGGAGGAACTGCTGAGGGAATTTTCTTCGCGAAAATCCTGACAAGCGCTTGCCTCTGGCTTTCCCCGCGCGTATCTTTGTAAGGCAAAGCCCGTAGCGTTGCTGTGTGCGGTGGTCGGCAGTGCCCGGTATACTCCCGCCGAAGCATCAAAACCTGCGTTCGAAATCCAACACATTTCCATCACATTACGTAAGGAGACACCATGAACATTGTCAAACAATTGCGGAGGAGTGCAGCCGTTGCGATAGCGGGAGCTCTGGTCGTTGCAACGACGCTTTCTCTGACGGTGGAGAATATTTCGCTCGAACGCATGACGCAGGAATCGCATACGGTTGTGTACGGAACCGTACTTTCGTCCCGTTCGCAATGGGAGGGAAACAACATCTACACATACACAACTCTGCGGGTGAAGGAATCGTTGAAGGGCGAAAAGGGCTCGACACTCACCGTGAAGCAACTCGGCGGAACAGTCGGAGAAATTTCCCAGGAAATCAGCGGCTCGCCGACTCTTCGCGGAAACGAGGATGTTGTGCTGTTTCTCGTCCGGTGGCAAAATGAGTATTGGATTCATTCGATTGTTCTTGGAAAATTCAGCGTGGTCAGCAAAGAGAACAGGCTCGTCGCCTACAACGATCTGAACAACATCGGCCTTATCGATCCTGTCACGAAACAGGAGATTACCCGTCCGAACGAAAAAGCAAATCACATCCCGCTGCAGAATTTTCTTGCGGAAGTCAGTTCATTCATCGCCAAACAATCACGCTGAGGAGAATGAACATGATACTCATCAAGAGAATGCTCCGTCGATTTGCAACAGCATCATTCCTGACAAGCGTAGGTGTTGTACTTGCAGGTTTCTGCATCATCACTAACACGGCAGGGAATCATCGCATCTATTTCAACAGCTCAATTCCGCTGACGATCCGGTTGAACTCCTCCACGCCCGCGAACTATCTGCCTCCCATCGAAGCGGCGGCACAGACATGGAAGAACGTGCAAGGGTCGTTCTTCGAATTCACCTTCGGCCCGACGACAACAACATCGGGACCGGGACAGGACGGCATCAATCTGCTGTTCTTTGATTTGCAGGGAGTGAATTTCCCGCCGCCGACCAGCGTCATCGCATTCTCTCAAACATTCACGACCACATCGGGCGGTTACCGCGCTATTGAATCCGATCTGGTTTGGAATGCCCGCGACTTCCCGCCCAGCCCAACCGGGGCGCCGGGAGCCCAGGATTTGCAAAGCGTTGTGACGCATGAATTCGGGCACCACCTCGGTCTCGACCATACCGGATTGCCGGGCGGAGCAAGCTCGGGGTGCGGGCCGCAAGTACAAGCCGCGGCAATGTGGTGGTCTTCTTCGAGCGGCGATACATCGAAGCGCAGACTTCATGTTGAAGATATTATGGGGGTGAGCGTGTTGTATCCGTCGTGGCGGCTGCAAGGAACTGTCACGCTCGGCCCTACGCCGGTGAACGGATACCCGTTGTGGTTCCGCGGGACAAAGGCCTCCTGGGTCGGGCCGGTTGAAAATCCTATCGGCTCACGTTTCAACAGAAGCGGATATGTGGTTGACACGCTGTACACCGACATTGCGGGACAGTATGCGAGCTACATCATCGACCAATCGTTTGATCTGATTGCCGACGGATTCGGATACGAGCGGGATTCCACGCGCATTCAGTTCGACCCGCCGGGCGGAATCGGCGTTACGCAGACGCTTGTTCGTAACGTTCAACTTCAGCAAACGCCCATCGCTGCCCTCTCGGGAACAGTCAGGGATGCCGCAACGCAAGCGCCCGTGCAGGCGTGGGTTCGCTTTTACGGCGTGGGGGATCCGAACGGGCTGACGGCATCCATTCTCACTCCGGCCAACGGAAGTTTCTCGGCAAACATGCCATCGAAAGAATTCTACCGTGTTGTCGTTTCCCCTGTTGCCCCGTATGTTGACAATGTTGAGATTCAGAATTTCTATCTCGATCCGGCAGGCAGCTCATTGAATGTTGATGTGCAGAAAGCAGAAGTCCTGATTGTGGATGACGATGCCGGAGCCTCTTATCAAACTACGTACAAAGCGACAATGGAACGATTGGGAATGCCGAGCCGGACATTCAGCATTGCCGACAGCGGCGCGACACCGGCGGCAGTTCTGGCGGCGTTTCCGCAAAAGCCTCTGTTAATTTGGTTCACCGGAAATGACACGCAGAATTCCCTGACGCAGGCCGAGCGCCTCGTGATTGTTGACCATCTGGCCGGAGGCGGAAGAGCCATCATCACCGGACAGAATATTGCAGAATACTCGCAGGCGGGCGATACGTTGCTTGCCCGTTACTTGGGCATTCAGTTCAACGGAAACTCGACAGCCCTCTTCCTGCGAGGGTTTGCCGGCGACGTCATAGGCGACGGAGTAAACTACTTGATGACCGGAGGGCCCGGGCCGCAAAATTCGAAAGACATTATCTCCATTGTTCCGGGAAGCATCGGTACGCCAACTCCGACACTCTACTATTCGGTCGGAAGCGACAGTTCACTCTATGCCGGCGTGCGTGTTGTCGGGCCGAACAATGCCTGGGGCGCGACGTATTTTTCGTTCGGACTTGAAGGAATGAGCCCTGCACGGCAGGATACGTTCATCCTCCGAAGCATCCGTTACTTCAATGATTTTGTGACGGGCGTGCAGACTTCTCCGAACCCGACCATTCCGGAGGAATTTGTTCTCGGCCAGAATTATCCCAATCCCTTCAATCCAACAACACAAATCACGTACGGATTGCCGGAGCGGAGTTCCGTACGCATCACCATCTACAATTCTCTCGGTCAGCAAATTGTGAGACTTGTTGATGATGTAAAACCGGCCGGCTATTATACGATTGTGTGGAATGGAAGGAACACTGCCGGCGCGAATGTATCGAGCGGCGTGTACTTATACACAATGGAAGTAGAAAAGGGATCCCGGTTCATTCAAACCCGAAAGCTCGTTCTCATCAGGTAAAACATCTGGCGGTAAGGATATCAGGCGTTAGAATGCCGGGCGAACAAGCAGTTACAGGCCGAGGCAGGGGTTCATCAGAGCCCCTGCCTTTTTCATTCCCACCTTCTTGCACCTTATAAAAAGAAGCCTTAATCTAAAGAGAATTGTTTCTCCCCCCTGTAAGGATTTCGAGGTTATCCAGAAAATTCATTCACGAAAGGCTACCATGAAGCACGTTTCCACAGCAGCACTGTTTCTGATCCTCCCGATTCTCGCATTCGGCCAAATAGCGCAAGGCCCTGCAGCGGGATCCATTTCTTCCGGCGCTATTGTCAGCACAGACAATTTTGAGAATATCGACAGTCCGTTTGAAGGCGGACAAGCCACCCACATCCATCCCGAATTCATTCTGCATCCGCCGAAGACCCCGATGCCTGCGCCGACAGGACCCGAGGGCTCCAATCTGATCAACGATCCGTCGGTGATGCCCAACTCGCGGATACTCGGTCCGCCGCCCATCACGCTTTCCAGCTTCATGGGCAACAACCAGTTCGGCGGATTTCCTCCCGACCCGATCATTGCCGCCGGCCCGAATCACCTGATGCATCTTGTGAACAGCTCGTTCCGCATCAGCGACAAAGCCGGCAACACCCTCAAAACCATCAGCGCGGATGCCTGGTACTCCAGCGTCCTGCCTAATCCCGGCGCGTTCGATCCGAAAGTGTTTTACGATTTCCATGCAAACCGCTGGGTGATGGTGTGGGATAATCAGAACAGCACAACGCAAACATCCTTCTTCCTCGTTTCCGTTTCCGACGATGACAATCCGCTGGGCGTCTGGTTCAACTGGGCGATTCCTTCCAACGTGTACGGCTCTTCCAACAGCGGCACATGGCAGGATTACCAGTCTGCAGGATTTGACAAAGATGCATACTACATTACCGGGCGGCATTTCGGCTTCATCAGCGGATATTTCGGGAATGCGGTTCGTGTTCTGCCGAAGGCGCAGTTTCTTGGAGCAAATCCCGGCGCGATCACGTGGTATGATTTCTGGGCATTGAGGGATTTGTTTGGAAATGATGTTGACGGCATCCGCCCGACATTCGTGTATTCGGCCCCCAACGAATACTATCTCGGCGGGCCACCCAGCGTGACGAACGGAACCTACATGGTTGTGTATAGAATCACAAATCCGCTGGGCGTGCCGGCAATTTCGGCAACACATATCCCGGTGGTTGCGTGGTCGAATGCGCCTAATGCCGGACAGCAAGGAGGTGGAACCGCAATCGAAGCAGGCGGCTCACGCGTACGGCATGAACTGATCTATCGCGACAGCTCACTCTGGATAGCACATTCCATTGCCGCCAACGGCGGATATTCGGCCGTACGCTATCTGCGCATCAACATCCCGACAAATACCGCTGTGGAGGACGGAGCCCTCGGGGCACCGGGCTTCTGGCATTTCTATCCGGCTCTTGCCGTTGATAAAGACGACAACATCGGCATTACCTTTTCACGCTCGGGCGAGAACGAATACGCAGGAGCTTTCTATACGTGGAGATTCGGCACGGATCCCGTCAATGTGTTGCGACCAACGGAACTCATCCGGCCCGGAGTTGCAAACTACCAGCGGCTCGGCAGCGGGCGCAACCGCTGGGGAGATTACATGGGCGCGGCTCTCGATCCTGCGGACAAGAACGCATTGTGGTTCCTGACGGAGTATGTCTCATCCGCCAATAACTACAATGTGTGGGTGCATGGAATTCGCCTGGCTCCGTATTCGAATGCCACAATCACATCAAGCGTAACCACGAAGGATTTCGGACGGATCGAGGCGACATTCCGGAGCGACACACTTGAGGTTTTGCTGAACAACATCGGCTCACCGAATCTCGTTATCTCCAACATCTCAAAAAGCAACCCGGCATACAATCTCCTCAATCTTCCTTCATTCCCTGCAAACCTCGCAACCTACGACTCGCTGAAGTTCAGAGTCTACTTCCAACCGCCTGCGCACGGAGTTGTCAACGACACAATCAACATTGCAAGCAACGACCCGGCAGTTCCCGTCCTGAAGATTGCAGTGACGGGCAAGGGCGTTGTCATCGGCAGGGCGATGGCGGGAGTGATGTATGGAGCCTCCGGCCCTCCGGCAACAAGTTCGTTACACACGATCAATCTGACAACCGGGGCCGCAACCACAATCGGCGAGACAGGACTGTTTGATGTACAGGGACTCGCCATTCATCCGACAACGAGCGAGATTTATGCAGCGGTTACCGTTCCTACATCTACTCAATTGTACCGGCTCAGCGCGCAATACGGCGATGCTATTCCGGCAAAGTCGCTGCTCGTCGGCAACGCCCGCGCTCTTATTTTCGACAGCGACGGATCTCTGTACGCCGGAACGAATACGGGCGTTTTGTATCGCGTGAACATTGCCACCGGCGATACCACACGCATCGGCAGCACAAGCGGCGTTGTGTACTCGGGACTTGCCCGAAACCCTGTGAACGGATCACTGTGGGGATCGGTACGCCCCCCGATTGTCGGGCGTGACAACATTTACAAAATCAACACGACAACCGGAGTAGCCACATTGGTGGGCACAACCGGTGGCGGGAACATCACTCCTGATATTGCGTTTGATCCGATAGGAAGGCTCTTCGGGATCAAGGGCACATCAACCCAAATCGATACGTTGATTCAGATCGATACAACGACGGCATTCGGCACACGTCTCGGCTCGATGGGTATTGCGGGTATTCAGACGATGGCAATGCGCATCGATTCGACGACCAACGTGAGGGAAATACCCGCAACCACGCCGAACCGGTTCGTGCTTCAACAAAACTATCCGAATCCTTTCAACCCGGCTACCACGATCAAATTCCAGATTCCCGCCGGTAGCTTCGTAACGCTGAAGGTGTTTGATGTGTTGGGGAGGGAAGTTGTGACGCTTGTGCAGCAGAACCTCAACACGGGAGCGTACGAAGCCACATTCAATGCAACAGACTTTTCAAGTGGAATCTACTTCTACCGGCTGCAGGCAGGCGAGTCTGTTGACACGAAGAAGATGATACTGACGAAGTAACGGTGATCCAAAAAACAAAGTCCCGCTTCGGCGGGGCTTTGTTTGAATTCCTGAACCGCTGTTCCCATCGACCTCTGAGCTGCAATTGCTTCTCCTCCCCACCCTTCCTATCTTTAGTTATCAGAACTCACCAATTGATACGCAATCACGAAAGGCGACACATGAAACTCTTCCCCATCGTACCGCTTGTGGCGTGTACGTTCACGCTTATCATCGGATGTTCAAAACCTCAGGAAACCAGCATGGAATCACCCCTCGCAGCAAAACTCAACCGCTTCGCCTCAACGGAAATCACCGCCGATGTCTCGCAACTTTCTGCCGGTGATCGCCAGGCACTGAATAAGCTCATCGAGGCTTCGCGGTTGATGGATGAGATATACCTGCGTCAGGTCTGGAACGGAAATGTTGACTTGAAGAAGAGGCTCGCCGCCGATACTTCCGCCGAAGGCAAACTCCGATACAGGATGTTCATGTTGAATAAGGGGCCGTGGTCCGGACTCGATCATGATTCCGCATTTGTGGAAGGCGTCCCCTATCCGAAACCGGCAGGGGCGAATTTCTACCCTGAAGACATCACGAAAGAAGAGTTTGAGCAATGGGTCGGAACATTGTCGAAAACCGATCAAGAGAAGGCTCGCGGTTTCTTCTACACGATCCGTCGCGATGAAAACGGAAAACTCACGCTCGTCCCCTACAGCGACGAGTACCGGCAATGGCTTGAACCCGCGGCAGGTTTACTGCGCGAAGCGGCGGCGTTGACCGGCAATACGTCGTTGAAGAGTTTTCTGACAAAACGTGCAGACTCCTTCTTGAGCAACGATTATTTTGCAAGCGATGTTGCGTGGATGGAGCTTGATGCCCCCATCGAACCGACAATCGGGCCGTATGAAGTCTATATGGATGAGTTGTTCAATTACAAGGCCGCATTCGAGGCATTCATCACGCTCCGCAACGACGAAGAGACAAGCAAGCTCTCGAAGTTCTCGAACGAACTGCAGGACTTGGAAAACAATCTCCCCATCGACAAAAAGTACCGTAATCCGAAACTTGGTGCGCTTGCCCCTATCCGTGTCGTTGATGTTGTTGTGAACGGCGGCGAGGCAAACAAGGGCGTGCAAACAGCGGCCTTCAATCTGCCCAACGACGAGAAGGTAACAAAGGAGAAAGGAAGCAAACGGGTGATGTTGAAGAATGTGCAGGAAGCGAAATTCAAGAACATCCTCATTCCTATCTCGAATACGGTTATTGCCCCGGAGGAACGACACTTCATTGCTTTCGAGCCGTTCTTCACACACATTTTAGCCCACGAGTTGATGCACGGACTCGGCCCGCACAGCATTGCGGTTGACGGCACACAAACAACCGTCCGTCAAGCAATGAAAGAACTCTCCTCGGCGTTTGAGGAAGCAAAAGCCGACATCAGTGGTTTGTGGGCGCTGCAATATCTGATTGACAAGGGGGTTGTGGAGAAGTCGTTCGAGCGGCAGATGTATGTGACATTTCTTGCCAGCGCGTTCCGTTCCGTGCGGTTCGGGTTGAATGAAGCGCACGGCAAAGGCATTGCGTTGCAGTTCAATTACCTGATGGATGAAGGCGCATTTGTGCACGACGCTGCAAGCGGCACGTTCAGCGTCAACTTTGACAAGATCAAACAGGCAGTCACAAAACTCACTTCCGAAATCATGACGATTCAGGCCGAAGGGAGTTACGGCAAAGCCAAGGCAATGCTCGACACGTACGGTGTGATGCGTCCCGAAATGAAAGCAGCACTCGACAAAATGACGACTATTCCCACAGACATTGCACCGCGCTATCCTCTGGCAGAAGGAGTCAATTAGTGGAGTCGCTTACAGGAAAGGTTGTGTGCATTACCGGAGCTTCGGCCGGAATCGGCGCGGCGTGTGCTGAAGAATTCGCCAGGCTGGGCTGCAATCTGTTGCTTGTTGCAAGGAGGAAGGATCGTATTGATGAGATTGCTGCGAGGCTCGGCGAATCGTATTCCATCAAGACTCACACGCTGCAGATTGATGTCAGGAATTGGCAGCACGTGGAGACTGCCATCTCCTCGCTTGACGATGAATGGAGATCACTTGACATCCTTGTGAACAATGCCGGACTTGCCCGCGGACTCGCCAAGCTGCATGAGGGGAATGTTGAAGATTGGGACGAGATGATTGATACGAACATCAAAGGCGTGCTGTATTTTACTCGCGCTGTGCTTCCTTTGATGGTTGAGAGAAACAGCGGCCACATCATCAACATCGGCTCGATTGCGGGACACCAGACGTATCCGATGGGCAACGTGTACAGCGCCACGAAATTCGCCGTCGCCGGGCTGACTCGCGGTCTGCGGATGGATATACTCGGTACGGCAATTCGAGTTACGAGCGTTGACCCCGGATTGGTTGAAACGGAATTCAGCCAGGTACGGTTTCACGGCGACAAAGAGCGGGCTTCAAAAACGTATCTCGGGATGACGCCGTTGACGCCGCGTGATGTTGCCGAGGCGGTAGTGTTCTGCGCGACACGCCCCCTGCATGTCAACATCGGTGAATTGCAACTGACGCCGACCGACCAGGCAACAGTGACAATGGTGCATCGAAGAAACTCTTGAGCGAAGGTGGATGGTGGACGATCTTCATTTGTTCAGGGACGAGAACATTCTTGAGCAGCTCAAGACTGCGCCGTTCACGCTCGGCTACTACACGTTGAAGTTCTATACAGAGAACGGAAAACCCGTGAACAGGGTTACGGACTCGATCTCTGAATTCTATCTTTATCCATCCGGCGGCACGTTGAGAGACAGCAGTTTCAATATTGTGTTCTATGACTCGCGGTTCGATACATACCGCGGATTCAAGCCGCCGCATTTGGAGCGTCAACAGGAATGATGAAACGGCGAAGCAAACGCGCAACAGGAACGGAACCGGTAAAGGACACGCCACCGGTTCCGTCAACGCCCGATGTGATTCTGGATTTCATCTTTGAAGAAGGGCTTTTCTTTGTAGAAATCAGAAACATCGGAATTGGCGCAGCAGTGAATGTAAAAACCAAATTCAGCAAGCGGTTCACAGGACTGGGTGGAGAATGCGAAATGCCACGCCTTTCCATGTTCCGCAATATTGCTTTTCTTGCGCCCGGACGAAGTGTCAGAACATTCCTCGACAGCAGCGACTCCTACTTTCGCCGCAAGCAGCCGACGCAAATTGATGCAACGCTGTCGTGGCTCGATATGAACGGTAAGCGGTTCAATGTCACAATCCACCACGATCTTGCGATATACGCCGACATCATCATCCTGCACCGGAATCCAAAAACATCAATTTCCAAGGAGTAGACACCATGGCGAAACAATCGGCAGCGGCTATCCAACGCAACGATCCCTACGGCAACTTCAACTATCTTGTGAATCTCGGAACGAATGACCCGCAGTCCGTGCAGGCGGGCTTTGCCGAGGTTGTTCTGCCGGATATTTCGATTGATGTAATCGAATACAGAAACGGCAACGAGCGTGTTTCTGAAACGCGAAAACTCCCCGGCCGCGCTCATTATGGCAGCGTGACCCTCAAACGCGGTGTTATCGGCTCGCTGGATTTGTATCAATGGATTGATCAAGTGCGCAACGGCAACAGCAATGCGTTCCGCAACGTCACGATTTCCTTGCAGAACGAAGATCGAACCAACATCGTGATGACGTGGAAATTCAGAAAGGCGTGGCCCGTCCGCTATTCGTTCTCGGCGTTGCAGGCAAAAGGCAAAGAAGTACTTGTGGAGAGCCTTGAGCTTGCATTTGACAGGATGGAGATGGAATAAGGTATTGTAGCGTCACGAACCACTCCGTAACGCCACAACAAATCCGCCGGGGTTGTCACTTCTTCACGGCAAGTATCTCAATCATCGGCGGCGAGCAGAAGAAGGCGTTGGGGTCGTTGGCCCGGTTCTGCCAATCGTGAACGAGAGCCGCGTGTTCATCCGCGGTCAGCCTTCCCTCTTCGACAAGTTTCGGAGCGTAGGTTTCAATGAAGATGGTCGGCCATGTCCAGAGTTGCGACTTCGGCCTCGCAATGCGATGGAGCGGACGAATGTCCACCGGCGAAAGTCCATGCTTCGCCAGCAACCCGGGCAGCCGCATCCCGACTTTTGTGTCTCCGCCTCTGCCGTTCCATGCATCCGCAACCGCCATCATAAACCGCTCGAATGCCGCGCTGCGCGGCGCAAGCAGGATGCCTTCGTAGTTCATATACTCCTGAATGGCAAACACGCCTCCGGGTTTCAAGGCACGTGCAACGCCTTCGATCACCGCCTCCGGGTCTTTCACAAAACAGAGAACCCAGCGCTGGTACGCAATATCCACCGTTGCGTCGGGAATATCAAGCCGCTGTACGTCACCTACTTGTGCTTCGACCGAAACGTTCCCCTCCTCTTCCAGTCTGCTGCGCAAGAACTCGATGAAGCGTGCTGATTCATCCAGGGCGATAACCTTGCCGCGGTGAGTTACCAACGCCGCCAAATCAAGACTCGTGTATCCCGGGCCGCAACCGATGTCGAGAACTGTTTTCCCGGGAGAGATCCCGGCACGCTCCCATATCGCGAATGCGGATTCACTCCAGAGTTTGTGTTGAAGACCAAGCCTTGTTACTTCGGCATCGTGCGTGCCGAGCGCGTATTCTTTCTGAGCGTTCATATAGGAAGAATGATTTGAGTTAAGCGAACATCTGCTTCGGGATGGCACCTTCAAGTTCAAGCAGCCACCGCTTGCGCCACAAGCCGCCACCGTAACCGTGCAGGTTCCCGTCGCCATCAATCACACGATGGCAAGGAATAATTATCGGAATGTAATTCATGCCGTTTGCGCGACCCACTGCCCGCGCCGCGCCCGGTTTGCCCAAGTGAACCGCCAGTTCTCCATAGGATCGGGTTTCTCCGTACGGTATCTTCATCAATTCGTTCCATACATTCTTCTCGAACACGGTTCCCTTCTGATCAATCGGGAGAGTGAAATCCTTCCGCGTGCCGTCGAAATATTCGCATGCTTGGGATTCAAGTTCTTCAAGCAGGCTGCTTGTTCCCTCTCTCATCTCCACTCCGTACCGTTTTGTCATCCGCGCTGTAATACGTTCAAGTCCTCCCCGGTCGAAGAACTCAAAAAGGCATACACCTCTCGACGTCACGCCGCCGATCATTTCGCCGACGGGCGTGGTGATGATTTTGTAGAGAATACCTTCAGCGTCCATTGATTCTCCCCGGCGGGTGGCCGTACTGTTTGATGAATGCGTCGCGGAAACCGCTGGATGATTCGAAGCCTGTTTCGTACGCCGCTGTCAGGTAGTCCGAGCCGTTTCGCATGAGTGAGTGTGCGTATTCGAGCCGTACCCGCCGGTGCATTGCCATAGGCGTTGTGTTCATATACGATTTGAAGTAGCGGCGAATAGTCGAGATATCCACTCCGCCGGTTGTAGCGAGCAGTTGCTCGTCGAGTTTGCGGGTCGTATTCTGTTTGATAGTCGCCAAAACCGAATCGAGCCACGGCGGCTGTGTGTTTGGATAAAACTCGGAGCGGCACCGTTTGCATCCGCGGAACCCTGCAGCAATGGCCTCTTCCCGTGTCTCGACAAACACGACATTCTTCATCATCGGCAGTTTCGCTTTGCAGGAGGGCAGACAATAAATCTTCGTGGTCTTCACGCAAACGAAGAATTTGCCGTCGTACGAGGCATCGTCGTTCTGCATTGCGGCTATCATTTCTTCTTGTGTGAATTTCATGGTCATCAATCTAACGCAAAGAATTCTCCGACGCTACCGATTTTCGTGCAGGGAACAATGGGAATTCAGATTGGGGATTTTTGATTGCGGATTACGCTGTATCTGTCAATCTTAGGTCGGTTTCCGCCCTCAAGTAATACACATTCTCCTTCTTCACAATCCTGTCAAAAATCTCCTCGTTGTGTGAGATCAGCAGGATGCCTTTGCCGGCATTCTGCTTTCGTTGAAGCATTGCAATCACCTTTCCCGCACTTTCGAAGTCGAGGCCGTTCAGCGGTTCATCTAAAATCAGTATATCAGTATCAAGCGCAAAGCCACGCAGCAGATTCAGCCGTTGTTTCTGTCCGCCGCTGAGGTGTTTGACCTTCTTGGTCAGGAAACTTGCATCGAGAGCTGAGTCGAACAATTCTCTGAGGATGGTAATGACCTGAGCATCCGTTGGCCGCTTCAATGCAGGCAGGCCTTCGAATGTTCCCTTCACCGTCGATTCCGGGTTCAATGCTTCGTCGGCATGTTGAAACACCATCGTCATCTTCCGTCCCCAAATATTCTTGTGCCAGAACGAGCGCGGCGTCTTCTCATTCATCTCCAATCCACCCAACCGGGCCGCAAGATGCCCTGCCTGCAACAATCCCATTGCAAGCTTCACAAGCGTCGTCTTCCCCACTCCGCTTGCGGCCTTCAAATACACAATGTCGCCCGCATGCAACTGAAGAGAGCATTCGTTCTTTCTCTCCTTGTCACTTGAGATACGCAATGTACGGTCAAACACCCGGGCGCCGCTTTCGATGGTAAGTAATGTCGTGCGGGCACTCTCTGTACGGCTTTCGCCGGAAGGATGTTGCGTATGCAGCCATTCGAGGTACGCATCGGTATCAAAATTCTCCAGCGCAAGCGTGTCTCCTTTCAGCGTGACCTCTTTGAATGCGAGTTTGTTCATCACATCCTTATGACTCACGTTGATTTTCTCAATCATCGAATAATCATGCGTGATGAGCAGGCAGGTGAAGTTCACTTTTCTGAACCGTTCGAGCAGCATATCGAGAAACACATCACGATACACATTGTCGAGACTTCCGGTCGGCTCGTCAAACACGAAGATCTCGTATTCGGATGGCTGCTTCCGTTCGATAAGGAGATCGATCTTCTTGAACGCCATCGCAAGCAGGATGCGCTGCTTCTCGCCGCCGCTGGGACGGTGTGGCTCCGGATACACCTCGACAATCTTCTTGATATCATCCGGCGGCGAATGTTGCCACAACGCGCCGAGGATGGTATCTTCTCTGTTCGAGAATCCAAGACTCCCCTCACGCATTTGCGTCGCAAGCGTCATCAACGGATTCAGATGGGTTGAAGGTTCTTGAAAGACAAAAAAACTTTGATGCTGCAGTTGTGCTGTTTCGGGGCGGGAAAGATACTTCCGATACGGCTCACCGTCAATGGTGATATCAAGTTCGTCGGGATCCAGAAGTCCGTATAACGCTTTTGAAATGAGCGACTTCCCAATTCCCGATTCTCCCAGAAGCAGCGTGATGCGGTTTTCCGGGATCTCGAAGTTATCAATCGAGACGAGCCTCCTTTTTCCCGCGGCAATTCTGATGGTTCGGCTGATAGTCATTTACAGTCGGTGCCTCTTCACAAATCCATTGGAGATTTTATAGAGGCACAGAAGCGTGAATACAATGGTCCACGCCGTGCTGATGCCCTGCAAGTGCTGGAAGAAGAGTGAGCTGACATTCCTGAAATTCGTCACGACCGTGCCGATGGCAAGAATATCCTGCTTGCTGTCCATCGTTGCAAGAAGTCCGCCCAGCGTTGTCGGGAAATTGCTGAGACTCACGTCGGTGGAAAGGCCGACCGACACAATGAAATCCACGCTGCATAAGAGAAAGATGGTGGCGCCAAACACCGAGATCATTTTGTGAAGAAGATGCGCACGGCTGTTCTTGAACAGAATTTCCGTATTGATAATTCTGCTTTCACTGATGCCACAGCACAGCATGGCATCAAAGAAATCCGATTTCATATAGAACGCTATTCTCTCCCGGATCACATCCGTGACTTCGAGAAAAACGAATACGCTGATGACGAACGACATCCAGACGAGTTGGGCAGTCTGCGTCCTGAGAATATCACCTTGAATGAACAGAGTGAGCACAACATATCCAATCAAGATACCGACGATTTGAGGTACTGAACGAATCAGGTTGAGAAGAAATGTCAGAAACAGATAGGGGATGCGCGTCCGCGACTCGTCGAGGAAATGCATCGCCAACGCAGCCAACCATCCCAACAGAAAGGCAAGCAACACCACAAGCGTGCCGACAATCAGCGTGTTGAGGGATGCGGCACTCAATCGGGCAAACGCCGCCGGATTGAGATATAGTGTGTTCCACAACCACAGACTGCCGAGACCCGCAAGCCAGATGAACAGCCAGAGCTTGTCTTTTGCCCGGAAGATATTTGGCCGAAGGAACCTCATTGCTGCTTGTTCCCGAATTTCCGTTCTTGCCGATGCGACCAGAGGTCAACAGCAATCTCTGTTGCCTTTACGAGAAGGAAAATGCTCAACACAATGGCAAGCACAACATCGTACTGCTTGTAGAGAATGTTCTTCAGCATCTCATAGCTCAGATGTCCCTGGATATTCAACGCCATCTCTATAATGACAAGTCCCGTGATGAGAAAGGACGCGTGTTCTTTCAGTGTCGGCTGGAACTGATGCCGCGCATTGAGATAAATATGCTGGAAGACATGCGACGGGAAGCGCTTGCGTAGCCGGAATATGCTGCCTTTTGAAATACCGTCCCCGGCGTGCCAGGCGTAGGAGTTGTAGAGGTTCTTGACAACCGCCGTTTCGACATACCCCTTCCTGCTCTCCGCAACGAGAAATGTGAAGAAGCGGTTTGTGTAATTGATGAGAAGTCCGTTCGAGATCACGCCAAGAAGGATCATGAAGATGTAGGAATCTGTATCGAATCTCGTTTTGAACGAATACGCGATAACGTATGCGGGTGCGAAAAGAACAACGTATGCCATTCCTTTGACAAGCGCTTTCACCAGAAGCCCAGCAGCCCGTGGAACCGACCGGTTGCCTGATGATGAGAGATGATCGAAGAACGTTTCGAGATATGATGAACGGCCTTGCTTCATCTGAACGAACCGGATGGTTCCCAACGTTTGGGCTCCGTAATAACTCAGCGCAAGGACAACAATGTAGATGACGATGAACTGAAGATACATACCAAGAAGGTCCTGCGCCTTGGCAGCCGTCAGCCCACGATCTCCTCCTCCGGTTTTGTACAATTCGTTGGTAAATTGCTCACGCCTGAAATCGTCAATAGCCCGCAGAAGAGAATCATTCTTACCGGAGGCTTCGGGGTGGAAGATGTTCAACGACTCACGAAACAGCGCCCTGTCCAACGGATTGCCGAAATCAACGAACTCCAACGCCACATATTTCTGAACATCACCGCTCTGCGCCGTCCTCGTGTGCAGATTCTCTTGCCGAAGCAGATGAATAAGCCCGGCAAACAGCGCCGTCACCAACAGTATGCTTACCGCATGTTCGACAAAACGTGCCTTCACTTCTTCTCTCCCCCGCTAATCTCAATGCGGCCGGGCGTGCTTGACACACGCAACGATGTTCCCAGAATTACTCCCTCAATGGATTTGCCCAACAGTCGCGTACTCTCTGAAAAAGCATCGGCAGAAGCCGCGGATTCAAGTACACACAATGCTGTGTTGCCCTGTTGCTCGACTTTCCATTGCGGCGGCTGCAATTGGTGCGACGATTCCCGATTGAAGAAGTCGTACAGCCGCGAGAGTGTAGCGTTCACTTCCTGCACGCGAACACGGATGAGCGGCAGCGTTCGTTCCAATTGTTCGAGTGTTGATGTGCCCGCTTGTTTGAGAATCCTCCAATCACGTTCCGCTCTCGATTCTCCGAACTGAATCCAGCCGAAGCGGCTTCCGGCACCCAGCGTGCGAACGTAGGCAAATCCCTGATGCTCGAACAGCCGGACGACAACGGCACCTTGAGCAAGCGGCGATTTCTGTGTCCTTGCCGGATCGTGCAGAATAACGCGGTTGCCGCTCAAGACTTCAACCGTATCGCCAAGCAGAGTCGCATTGCGATATGTTCTCTGAAACATCCCACCTTCCACTCCCGCTAGTTGCCCGCCAGTATCTTTCTCGAAAAAGTAGATCCGGTTTCCAACCTCCACCCTCATGCAAGGAGTGAAACCGTCGCCCAACATATCGTCGGGATTGAGAATTCTGAAGGGAGTGAACGGAAGAAACTCCGCCTTCTCACTGTTGGTAATTTGCTGCTGGTATTGATTGTAGACGAAAAGAAGGCGGACTTCCCCGAGAACGAGAAAGTCCGCTTTGGTGTTTGCAGAAACCGGAGACAGCAGCAGGAAAAGCGCTGTAATGACAAACGCTGTTCCGCGCATAAGCCGTATGACGAAGGAAACTACTTTGGTTGCTCTTTCCATTTCTTGATGGTCGAGAGCTGCGAGGCCACGCCGTACAAATCAATGCTTGTGCTGTCGAACTGTGTGCTGAAATACGCCAGCGACGGCAGAGAAAACATCCACGCACCGAGACTCAACTGATTTTCCAGCGCATCAATGCGGCGTGAAAATTCCTGCTTATCCCCGATCTGCCGTGTCGCCATGAAGCCGTAGATATATTGCAGCAACTGGTTGATGTCGGCCTGATCGGGGCCGCCCAGTTCGGCATCGAGCCTGAAGAAATTCTTCTCCGCCTTCCATGAAGCCGGGCTGACTCCTCCGCCGTCCGGTGTTGTCACAAGATTGATGCGGTACGTTTGCAGGTCAGGCTCACGCAGGAAAATGTCGTACAAGTCGTACAGGAAATTACTTCTGTAACCGCTGATGGCAACGAGCAGGGCGTCGTAGTTCCCCCGCTTAACGTCGTCGTTCTGCACCGCAGTCACCTTCAACCTGCCGCGTGAAATTCCCGGACTGTTGATGACATCAATCAGGTCGGCGTATTCTTCACGGAATCCAAAATTCATACACGCCGCAATGCGGACGGTATCAGGCAGAATTCCCATGTTCACAGGCATATCGGTGACAAACGGCGTCACGACGCTATCTTCGACATAGTAGGATGATGTAGGAAACACGCTCTTGTTTACATAGTCATCATAGTTGTTCCTGTTCCCCCTGTAATCAATTATGTTCCGTTGCTGGGGTGTCCCGACTTTGTACAATGCGCTGATCACCTGCTTGCCGTTGAGCATCGAACGGACAGCCAATCGTTGTTCGCGGTTGAGACGCTGCGTGTTGAACAAAACGGCAAACAGCGTCGTGCTGACATTGGACTTCACAAAGAATTTCGTGCTGTCATTCAAGATCGGTGAGAGACTGCCGAACGGCGTATCGAGCAGAACGTTGATGCGATTGTTCTTCAACTCCGTCGTGAATGTGCTGTTGTCAATGAACGGCGACAACATCACGCTGGCGATATTTGCAGTCCCGTCGGGACTCTTGTGATAATTCGAAACGCCTTCCTTCGGGGGCAACATCAGGAATGCGTTGCTGCCGATTGTGTAGTTCAACGCATTCATGTCGGAACCGTCCGGCAGAACCTTGAACGACAACACTTCTTTGATATCGGTTTCCTTCCAGATGCGGTCGCCGCGGAATCTCATGCGAATGACGTTACTCGCATCCGGTCCTTCAAAAGCAAGCGGGTCAATTGCCTGAGAGACAAGAATGTAATCGGGAGAGAGACTCCCCAGCGCCTGAATACGCCGCAGCGTGAAATTCAAATCAGCGGCACTGAAGAGATGCTCACGCGTCTTGTCAATCGACTTGAGTTCATCTTTCTCCATCGTTGCGGTATAGCTGTCGTGCCAGTACTTGTTCGTTTTGAGCCGCACCGACACGATATTGTTCTCGTCTATGCCAATCAATTCTCCCAAACCATCTTCATACACTACGCCGCTGGCATCGGCGGAGATATTAAAGAGTCCATCGAACTGGATTTCTTCCAACTTGTCCGACAGCGCCGTTGAACTCGGCAAATGCGGATCAATCGTCGGTTTTTGATGGGAGATGTAGGGGATGACGATCATCCCGCGAAGTTTATCGAGCGTGAGATAATAGTACAATCCTCCGGCTATCAACAGCAGTACCGCGATACTTGAAGCGATGATGATGTTCCGCTTCTTATTCGACTTCGGAGGCGGAGGTGGCGGAGTCCAAGCCGGGATGGCGGTTTCCTGGGTCTTTTGTTCGTCCATAGTTTCGTTCTTCCTTTGCTAATTCTTGCGGATGATCGGCACTTGCGCCATTGTGCTCACTTCAAACACTTTGTATCCGGGATACTTGAAGCGAATCTCAAGCACGTTGTTTCCGTCTTTGTCCATTTGCACAGGCGAAATCTGCGACTCGTAATTGTTGTCCGCCGTCGGTGAGGTGACGGTGTGGCGTCCCTCGTTCTTGATGACTGTCCTGTTCAGCTTGATGGATTCGAACCATGCTTGCGTACCGGCTTTCTCTGCTACCTCCTTCGGAAGCTTCACGTTAATCTCAAACACCGGGAATTGCGCCTCCGACGGAATCTTGAGTGTGACTCTGAAGAGATATTCGTTCGTTCCGCGGGGATTGGTTGTCACGGGCATGACGAACAACTTGCGGTATTCTTTCGGCCTGATAATCCATTTCGAAACATTGGGGTCGCATTCATTCACCATCGAACGAATTTGGTTGTCAGTGCCCTTATAGTATTTGCCGTGCTCGACAACAGCCCGCGCCCTGTCAACGCCGCGATCGTTGATGTTTCGTGTGAAGTCGCGGTAAATTGCCGTAATCGATGCGGCAGGGAAATCATTGAACTTCAGCTTGTCAATGTAGTTCTGGACTTCGGCGCGTTTGCGCTGCACTTCTGCATCGCCGCTCGCCGAGAAACTGATTTGATGCACGGGCAGAAACGCAGAGTCGAGATACAATGCAGGCACATTGTCAATCGCCGCTTCGTTTGCTTTCACGAACGCGTCAACCCGCTGATGCGACACTTGCTTCACACGATTGAAGATCTCTCCCTCGAAAGAGCGAACAATCCTGTTTTTCTGTTCGTTCACCGCCGGAACTCCGGCGAACGAGGCGTTGTAGTGAATTTCCCGCAGCAACGCTTCCGCTGATGCCCACGAGTTGGCGCCGAGCCGTTGCGCACATTGCTGGGACATACCGAAGAGTGTCTCCGAAGCATTCACGCGTGCCGTCGCGTTGCGAATCTCGGCATCAAGCATGGTAGCGCACACATACCGGCCGTATTTTTCAAATGACAGCCTTCTTGATTCGGGAAGTTTTGACCGGGCGTCTGCAATTTTTGAAAGGAAGTCCGAGAACAGCGCTTCGGTTGTGAGCGGGGGATTTGCGGCAAACGCCCTGTCGATTTGCTGGAACTTCTCGTTCACCAACGCCATACCCGACGCTTCCACGTTGAACCGCTCGACAAACGACATCAGTGTTCTGAAATCGGCGGGCACCTGCACACCGCAGGCTTCGTAGAGTTTTCTCGCATTGTCGGCAGGAGGAGTGATGTTGATTTTCTTTGCATCATTCTTTGCACGCAGCTGATCGTCATAGAATGATGGCGCATCGGTAAGTCGTCTGATGAATGTTGTGCGGGCTTTTTCCAGAATCGGCCGCGGGAAGCGATCCCGCTGCACAACAAACTCCGCGAACTCGGGCGCCGCTTCAAGGAATGCCCCGATATTGCCGTGCGAATCCTGCTCTTTTTTGAAAACATTCAGGACGGTGGCATAATTCTCCTGGAACTGTAACTCATCGTTTGTCTTGTTGCGTAGCGCAGCGAAATTCTCGTACGCCGTATCGCGTGAGCTGGCGATATTGGGCGGGAAGATATTCTCCAACTTCACCAACTCACCCTTCATGCCGCGGATGTTCCTCGTTGCCCCGTCCAGTTGGCGGAGTTTTTCTGCGAAGGCAAATCCCGAGAAACTGAACCGGTCGTCAATCGAGTTGTAGGTATCGCGCTCAATGGTATTGTCGGCGAGAATTTTCTTGTATTCGGTGTATTTGTTCTCGAACGTGAAGCGCCATTGCGGCACGTAGCGGTATGTCATCTCCAATTCGACATCGTACGGAACGGATTCAATCACCCAAAAATATTCGGGCGGAAGCTTGCTGATCATGTACGCACTGGTGTTGTCATGCGAGGCGAGTTCATCAGGAATCTTCTGGAAGGGCCCGTCGCCGCCGTCAAATCTATCCGTCAAGAAGTACTGGAGGGCGGACTTCGCATTCAGCTTCAGCGCAAGCACGAATTGGTCGCCTTCCGGGCGCGGAAACTTGATAAAGTACTTCTTGTCCTTGTCAAGAGTAAAATTGTCCTTGCCGTCCTTCAGCTCAATGTAGCCCCGCTCGGCGGGCGAAAGCTCTGGCTTGGGCGAGAGTTCCTTGTACGCAGCGCAGCCGCCAAGCAGAAATCCAAAGAGTATCAGGGGGAAAATGCGTTTCATTGTTGCTCTCCGTTGTCGTTTGATTTTGGGCCAGACTAATATCTGAAAGTGGGGGGGATTGTTCAAGCCTTAAGTGGTTAAGTTGGCTTAATACCTTTTGTGAGTTCTTTGCCCTTCACTCCCCTTTTCCAGATATTCTCCCATGCCAGCACTTGCCAACGTTGCACTGCCTGTTGCAGTCGATTCGACATTCACGTATCAAATCCCGCCGGAGCTTGAGCAGTCTGCCGTTATCGGCGTCCGCGTCGTTGTGCCGTTCGGCAGAAAGTACACAACGGGATTGATCGTCGATCTTCCGGTTTCAACTTCTCTCACTTCTCTCAAACCTATTAAAGATGTGCTTGATGCATCGCCTGTCGTGTCAGATGAACTTCTGCACTTGTGCAAATGGATTGCCGATTACTATTTCGCCCCTCTCGGTGAAGTGCTGAAGACCTCGCTGCCGCACGGGTTCAGTTCGTCGAGCAAGAGAATGGTAAGACTCGCAGCATCTGCAACGCCCGAACAGATTGCCGAAGCGAAGCGTATCTCGAAGCAGAGAGTACGGCTCTTCGAGCTTCTCGCACAACATGAATCAGTCCTTTCTTCCGATCTCCAAAAGAAAACCGGACTCAAGAACATCAACACCATCCTGAACGAGCTCGCTGCGGCCGGATTGATTGAGACGGAAGAAGTTCTCCCGAAACAGAAAACCAAATTGCCGACGAAGGATGTCGTTCTTCTTGACAAACTTGACTCCGAACAACTTGCGGCAGCAATCACTGGACTCTCCAAGAAAAAGAAGAAGGCCCGCCAACTGCTCGAAGCATTAGACTGGCTGAAACAGCAAGGCACGCAGGAGATTTTCTTGACGGATTTGCTGAAGAAATCGGGCACAACGTCGGCGGCTGTCAAGGAGTTCAGAACGTCGGGACTTCTTGCCGTTGAGAAGAGGGAAATCAAAACGCAACAGTCCTTCGGCACGGAAGAACAGACGCTTGCGATTGCGTTGAACGAAACCCAGCAGAAGGTTCTTACAATTTTGCGGACGGCAATGGATGCCGGTACAAACAAGACGTTCCTTCTGCACGGCGTCACCGGAAGCGGCAAGACGCAAGTGTACATCGAAGCCATCCGGCGTTGTTTGGAAAGAGGAAAAACTGCCATCGTACTTGTGCCGGAAATTTCGCTAACGCCGCAGACGGCGCGGCGGTTCAAGAGTCATTTTGAAGAACGTGTCGCCGTCGTGCACAGCAACATGTCCGCAAACGAGCGGCACGAAGTGTGGCAACGGGCGCGGCGCGGGGAGTATCGCGTCATCATCGGGCCGCGGTCGGCGGTGTTTGCTCCGCTGCAGAATCTCGGCTTGATTGTGGTAGATGAAGAGCATGAGCCGTCGTACAAGCAATTCGACGGCGTGCCCCGGTACAATGCGCGGGATGTTGCCGTTGTGCGGGGGAAAATGGACAATGCCGTCGTCGTTCTCGGCTCGGCAACACCCTCGGCAGAGTCGTATTTCAACGTCCTGCAAGGCAAGTACGACCTGCTTGAAATGCCGAACCGGGTGGAGCAGATTTCCCTACCGGAAGTTCTGATTGTTGACATGACGGAGGAAAGGAAGCGCGAGTACTTCGCAATGAAAGAGGCGGCAACAGAAGAGAATCGTGTGAAGTTGCGCGAATTTCAGCAGTCGTCGTTCTCAAATCTGCTCCGCGAGAAGATTCAGGATCGTCTGAATAAAAAGGAGGGTATCATCCTCCTGCAAAATCGCCGCGGCTTCGCCCCGTTCATTGAATGCGTTGACTGCGGCAATACGTTGATGTGCCCCAAGTGCAACGTCACGCTCACGTACCACATCACCCGCAAGCACCTCCGATGCCATTACTGCGGATTGACGAAACAACCGCCTGCCGTGTGTCCACATTGCCAAAGCATCGCGTTGCAGCAGCGTGGCGCCGGGACGCAACGCGTCGAGCAGGAACTTGCGCAACTCTTCCCTTCCGCAAAATTGCTGCGAATGGATATGGACACAACGACGCGCAAGGGCTCGCATCAGCGGCTGTTGGAGAAATTCGGTAACGGCGAAGCGGACATCCTGCTCGGAACGCAAATGGTTGCAAAGGGGTTGGACTTCGCCCGCGTCACGCTTGTCGGTGTGGTTTCGGCGGACACGCAGATGTTGCTGCCGGACTTCCGTGCCTCCGAGCGGACGTTCCAGCTACTCACGCAAGTCGCCGGCCGCGCCGGACGCAGCACGCTGAAAGGCGAAGTGGTGATTCAAACGCATCAGCCTGATCACTATACGCTCAAGCACGTCATTGACCATGATTTCAAGAAGTTCGTCGAGGTAGAATTGGAAGAAAGGAAAGAACTCGACTACCCGCCGTTTTCCCGCCTCGCACTTGTCGAGTTCAAAGGGAAGAATGAAAACAACGTCAAAGCCGAAGCCGAGCGGTTCGTCAAGCATTTGCGCGCAATCCTCGGAACGTTCACCATCCTCGGCCCGTCGCCTGCCGTCATCAGCAAAATCAACAATCAATACCGCTGGCACATCATCGTGAAGAATCTCAAGTCGAAAGACCCGGCAGGAACCGAGCTGCGTTACGCGTTGCGCAAGTCGCTTGCGGATTTCGGAAGAAGGAAGTCGTCGGTGAAACTGACGGTGGATATTGATCCGGTGGGGTTGATGTAGGGCTATTTTTCGGAATCAATGATCTTCTGGGATTGTCGCTCAACATAATAATCAATCCCGATCGCTATCGCCTTCCTCAACGGCAACGTCAACAGGATAATGACGAACCACGCCAGCAAAACGCCAATCTGTCCCAACAAGATATCCGGCACATCAATCAGCAGCATACCAACGACAACAACTCCGGTGAGTCCTGCCGTTGTCATGTAAATGAAAAACCATCCCTCCTCCTCCCTGCGCTGGAACAAGCAACCACATTGCGTGCAGCGTTCCCGCAGGACGTTCCATCTCACATAGAGATTGCCTTCGCCGCATTGCGGGCATCGCAAGCGTATTGCGTAGCGGAGAATTGAACTGAGAAAGGGTGACATTAACGAAAGAGAGTCTGTTGAACGCGCGTTGGGTCAGGCATACCCCGTCCCACTGATGAACCTGCGCAACTTACCCTGTTTCACTTTCAAAGGCAAGCTCCATTCACCGATTCGGCGCCGCCGTTCGCCTAAATCACTCTAACATCTACAGCGGCTCATCGTATATTGGTGCAGAAGCACAAACACAAAGGAGATTTTCATGGATATGACAATGCATCGTTGGGCAAACGGGAGGAACATCATCGGTGCCGCATTGATTCTGCTCGGCGCCATCATTCTGCTCATGAACATCGGAATACTGGATCGCTTTCCCATATGGAAATTCTGGCCGGTGATTTTGATGGTCATAGGCATCAACAAATTCTTCGAGCCGTACAAACGGGCTGAAGGTTTCTGGCTTCTCGGTCTGGGACTGTGGCTTCAGTGGTCTGTGCTGCGACTCTATGATTACGGATTCAGCGATACGTGGCCTGTCGTGCTGATACTGTTCGGCGTGTACCAAGTCTGGGAAGCGTTTGAACGTGATGCACGAAAAAAGCAGCGGCTTGAACAAGCAAACACGATTTCTGTACATTGAACTATCATTCGAGGATTGTTATGGAAGAGAAAACCGGATTTCGCATTTCACCCCAGATTGTTTTGGGACTCATTATCGTGGCCGTCGGCGTGTTGTTCACGCTCGACAATCTTGACGTTCTCTACGCACGTGACTATCTGCGCTATTGGCCTGCACTCCTTGTCGTGTACGGCGTTGTCAAGATGTTGAACCCTGAGCGCCACGGCGGCAGATTTTGGGGACTCGTACTGACATTTGTCGGGGCAGCCCTTCTGATTGACAAGTTGTACATTCTCGAATTCCGGCTCTGGGACTTCTGGCCGTTGCTTTTGGTTGCGCTGGGTGCTATGATGATACTGAGAACGAAACAGGCGCCGTTCCGCTCCCCGATAAACCGGTGGGACACAAAGGATGTTGACAGCGACGCCATTGTCAACGCCTCTGCATTTCTCGGAGGGTCGCGCAGGAACATCCATACAAAGGATTTCCAGGGCGGCGAACTGACCGCAGTCATGGGTGGCTGCGATATTGATTTGCGCAATGCCGCCATTGCCAAAAGTCCGGCAGTGTTCAATGTGTTCGCCTTTTGGGGCGGTATCGAAATCAAAGTCCCGCAAAGCTGGGAAGTCTCGTTCGAAGGAACGCCCATCCTCGGCGGGTTCGACGACAAAACGTTTCACCAAAGCGGCGAACCGCAACAGCGTCTTGTTATCCGCGGCACTATTGTGATGGGCGGAGTGGAAGTGAGAAACTGATTGGAGATTGGGGATTACGGATTACAAATCGATATCCGTAATCTGCAGTCTGTAATCTGTAATCCGAAATCTGTCAACACACTATGCATCCCATATTTGCCGACAAACAACGACTCGCGCTGTACATGGCAGCCTGGCTGGTTATCGCCGGGCTGCTGTGTGTATTGATGGTGATGATGAACGCCCTTCAGTGGAGTGAAGCCGTCGCTCTACTTCTTCCGATGTCGTTCATCTACGCGTTCATGTGTCTTGCCTCCCTGTACGTCTGCAAAGCGTTTCCGCTTCAACAAACACCGTTTCTCAAAACTCTTTCGGTGGTCGTTGCTGCGTCGTTTCTCAGCTCGGGCCTCTGGCTTCTGGTCGGCAAAGGCGTTGCAACGATTCTGTCACGATTCGACCTTTTCGCAGGACTCACCGTTAAATTCGACAGCGGCATTCCGCTTCTCTTCGGCATCGGAATGTTGTTGTTCGTGCTTGCAACCGTTGTTCACTATCTGCTTCTTGCGTTCGATTCGGCGAGGGCGGCGGAACGCAAAGCGCTTGAACTTCAAGTGCTTGCGCGTGAAGCGGAATTGAAAGCGCTGCGTTCGCAGATTCAACCGCATTTCCTGTTTAACAGTCTGAACTCCATCAGTGCTCTCACAGCCTCGGATGCCGCCGCAGCGAGGGCGATGTCCATTCAACTGGCGGATTTCTTTCGCACGACACTGAAGTTGGGACAACAACAGTTCATTCCGTTAGTCGAGGAATTCAACTTGGCGGAAGGGTTCTTGTCTATCGAACGGGTACGGTTCGGATCACGATTGATGTTCGAGAAACGTCTTGCAGAGGGATGCGAAAACATCCCTGTTCCTTCCCTCATTCTCCAACCTATTGTCGAAAATGCCGTGAACCATGGTATCGCGCATCTCGTTGAAGGAGGGACGGTTACGCTTTCTTCCGAGAGAAACGAATCACTTCTCCGGCTTCGTGTCGGCAATCCGTGCGACCCCGGCCGGCCCCGAAGCAAAAGCACCGGTGTCGGACTTGAGAATATCAGGCGACGACTTCGTACACTCTACGGTGACGAGGCGCGACTCGCAATCACAAATGGGACACACGAGTACTCCGTGGAATTGACTCTGCCGGTTCACCACACGAGCAATACATAACAATCTTTCACCTCCAAGACTGATGACATCGGAAGTACTGAAAGCAATTATTGTAGATGACGAGCAACTTGCGCGACAGATTGTCCGTGAGTTCCTTTCCCATCATCCCGAAATCGAAATCGTTGCCGAGTGTCCAAACGGATTCGAGGCCGTGAAGGCGATTACGGAACTCAAGCCCGACATTCTCTTCCTCGACATCCAAATGCCGAAGCTGAGCGGGTTTGAGGTTCTTGAATTGATTGATCACGATGTCACCGTTATTTTCACCACGGCCTACGATGAATTCGCTTTGAAGGCGTTTGAAGTCCATGCCGCCGACTATTTGCTCAAGCCCTTCAGTCGTGAGCGGTTCGATGAGGCATTGGAGCAAACGAAGAAACGGATTCCTGACTCAACACGCCTCGATGCCATCGCCGAAGAATCAGCTTCGCGAACAAAGCCGCTGGAACGCATCCTCGTGCGTGACGGTGCAAAGGTGCATATCATTCCCATCGAAAGCATTGACTACATCGAAGCACAAGATGATTATGTTTCGATCAAAACAGAGGGCAAGAGTATTCTGAAACAGGCGCGCTTATCGGCGCTTGAGCAACAATTGGATGAGAAGAAGTTCATCCGCATTCACCGCTCATACATCCTCAACATCGAGCGCCTTGCCAAAATCGAGCCGTATGCCAAAGATAGCCGTGTTGCGATTCTCGCGGACGGAACGCGACTACAGGTCAGCAGAGCGGGGTATGCACGATTGAAAATTCATCTCTAGGAATCTGGTTTCCTTCGAATTCTTCAATTCATCAACAATCATCTACTATCTCATGAAGACTTATATCTTGTACGCAGTTATTGCGGGATTGGCATGGGGCATTGGCGGCTATTTTGAAAAATCCGGTCTGCGCGAGCTCGGACTGCCGCCGATTGCGGGAATATTTCTGCGAACTGCAGTTGCGGTTATATTGCTGGGACTCATCTCGATTCCAGCCTGGAAAGCATACACGCCATCGTCAAGTGTGAACGGATGGCTGATGATTATTATTGGTGGAGGGATTGTCGCAGGAAGTCTGGGCATGTGGAGTTTCTACGCGTCGCTTGCGACTTCGGAGAATCTCGGCGTGACGCTTGCAGTAGCCTTCGCGCTTTCACCGATTGCCGGAACAGTAATAGGACTGGTGAAGGGAACACAAGAGATTGACATCAAGACGGGATTGGGATTGCTGGCCATCGTGGGAGGCATCATCTTGATACAGCTTGCCCACCGGAGTCCGGAAAAGATCAACTAAGGAGAAGCCCCGGTTTTGTGGCCGGGGCTTCTGACATCTCCCTTACACTCTAATCAACTCTTCCTGAATCTCGCCCGTCACTTCCGGCACACCATCGTGACGGATGAACATGTTGACTTCTGTACGGCACGCCATATTCTCGTGCGGCAAATAGATGCCGGGTTCAATCGAGAAGCAGCAACCGGGCATGAGTTGCCGCTCGTCTTTTGTTTCAAGATTATCAATATTCCCGCCGTTGCCGTGCACTTCCTCGCCAATGGAATGCCCCGTCCGATGCACGAAGTATTTTCCGTACCCGGCCTTCTTCACGACGTTACGGCATGCGTCGTCAACTTCCCATCCGCCGCAAGCTTTCCCCTTCGCAAAGCGATCTTTGACAAGCGCGATAGCCGCATTGCGCGCTGCTTTGACTGTGTTGAAAATTTCCTGGTACTTCTTCGATGGCTCGCTGCCGATGTACCCGCACCACGTCACGTCATAATAAATCGAACCCGGCTTGTCCAACTTCGCCCACAAATCAATCAGTACAGTGTCGCCTTGTTTGAACGGCCGTGCATTTTCGGGAGTCGACTCGAAATGCGGGTCGGCGGGATGTTCATTCGTTCCTACAATCGGCGGATCGACAGTGACAAGTCCGTTTTCCTTGAACCGCCGCATGATGAATTGCTGGAGTTGGTATTCCGTCAATCCGTTGTTCGTTGCAATCGCATTGCGAATCTGGTCATACGCTTCCGCACGAACCTTGTCAACAATAACACCCGCCTCTTTGTGCATCCGATATCCTTCTTCACTGATTGTCGCCTCAAACATCTGCACAAGGTCGGCAGATGACACGACTTTGTGCTTGAAACTCTTCACCAGCTCGATAATCCCCGCATCCACCATGGAGACGGCGGGAATATGATTGAGAGGAGAGTATTGCATGGCGATCTTCTTCGGCGAGCCGAGCATTTTCTTCAGCGATGAATGCAACTGCTTCCACGGAAGGAAGATTTCCTTTTTCCCGGGCAACGAGTCGAGCTTACGGGGCTCAACACTGTGAACGAGCTTGCGCGGTTCACCCTTCGCCGGAATGTAATAGAACCAGCGGCGGGTCGTCATTTTCGTGATGTCGAGGCCGAGGACTCGGTAGGCGAGATGATCACGATTGTGGAAGTCACACAGCAGCCAGCCGTCAATCTTGCGTTCGCGCAGGGCTTGTTGAATTGCGGTGATGTTCATAATTCTTCCTTGATTGAATTGAGAATGGTCAGGTTTGTTTTGACGAAGCAGCGTCTTGATTTCTGTAGTTGTCTTCATGATAACGGCAATGCCCGCCAGTTAACTCAGCACATCCTTCTTGACAAAAATATACCAAGTAACCGCATAAAAGCCAATGATGAAACCACCGAGAACGCCGCCATGCTGCGCTATCGTTTGCCAGGGAATCGGATCCTCAAAGGCCATCTGCCAGATGTTGAAATATGTGGTGAACAGGTACGGTTTGATCGATTCAAAGAACTCGATCTGGATATTGGAAAGAATGAAGAAGACGATAATCACCGTCATCGTCCCGACAATCGGGCCGATGGCATTCTCCACCAACGACGAAAACAAATATGCGAGCGAAGCAACACACCACATGCTCCACGTCGCGAGTCCGAAAGCAATCAACATTCGCAGCGGTAACTGGGTCTGCGGAAGAATAGTCAGCACCTTGCCGGCAACAAGCAAATCACCGCCACCAAACAGATACAACCCGAGGCTAAGGCTTACCACCGCGAGAAAGAGGACAAGCGAAAATGCATAGAACAGTGTTGCAACATACTTCATGAGGAGAATCTTCGTGCGCGATGCGGGACGAATCAGCATCAGGCGAAACGTACCGCCTGTTGCCTCGCCTGCAAGCTGGTCGCCGGCAACAAGAGCAATGAGGAACGGAACATGTACCCACAAGCTATTCATGATGAAATAGGTGACGAAGTATCCGTTAAAGAGATTTCCGACAAAGAAAAAATCCTGCGACAAGTCACGCGTCATCCGCCTGACCATGCCGCCCCCTTCAAGCTTTAACGCAATCTCAACCAACGGAACGAGCACGGCAATGGCGATGAACCCGATATAGGTCCGCCACTTGAGATATGTTTTGAGAAGCTCGTTGCGAAGTATCGTGTTCACGTTTCCACTACGGTTCGTCGGATGGATGGTCTGTGATCGAAAGAAAATATTCTTCCAGCGAGCGCCGCGGGATCAACGCCCGTACGTGAACGCCTTCCGTAACCAGCATGGCATTCAACTCACTGATGTGTTCGGACGGGACTGTCACATCAAGTCCTTCGTTGCGGACGAGAACATCTTGAACATCCGGGTGCCGCCTCAGTACCGCAAGCGCTTTCTCTTGCGGATGGGCATCAACCCTGACCACGCTTCTGCCGTTGTTCAACAGTTCCCCGACTTTTCCCTGCACAACGAGTTTGCCGCGGTTGATGATTGCCATTGAGGTTGCCGTTTGTTCAATTTCGTTGAGAAGATGGGAAGAGAGGAATATGGTGATGGCGCGTTCTGTTGAGAGGCGCCGAATGAGCTCGCGCACCTCCTTGATTCCTTGTGGATCGAGTCCTGTTGTCGGCTCATCAAGGATGATGAACTCCGGTGAACCGAGCAGAGCCTGCGCTATGCCGAGACGCTGCCGCATACCATGCGAAAAAGTCTTCACCCTTTCATCGGCACGTTCACGCAACCCGACAAGCTCCAACACCTCATCGATTTCCTTTGCCGAACAACCGCCGCGCAATCCTGCTACAATCTGCAAATTTCTTCTTGCCGTCAGATACAGATAAAAATCCGACGCTTCGACCAATCCCCCAACATGCGACAATATCTCATTGCGATGGTACCGCAGCCGTTTTTCAAAGAGAAAAACTTCCCCCGCGGTGGGCCGCACAAGCGAGAGCAACATGCGAATGGTTGTGCTTTTGCCGGCGCCATTCGGTCCGAGAAAACCGAATACGTCTCCCCGTCGTACCTCCAGGTTGAGGTTGTGTACAGCCCACCGATTCTTGTATCGTTTGCTCAAGTTATGTGTTTGCAACACAATTGCTTCATGCATTACGGCAACGTCACAATTCTTGATTCTCCTGAGTGATTTGACTATACTAACACTGCAATTCTTGGCATGTTACTCCTCGTTGAGAACAGCCATCACGCCCTAATCAACCGCAAATCCTGCGATGCAACCGAAAAAACGAAAGCCTGCCAAACGTACTTCTGCCCCAAAAAAGAACGACCGGCATGTGCTGATTGAATTGGTGCAGAGCAACACCCTCTTTTCCAATGTAAGCAAACGTACTCTTGAACGAATCATCTCCAAACTTGTTACGCAGCATCACAAGAACGGTGAGACGATATTTGACGAAAGCACCAAAGGCCGTGATCTGTACCTGATTTTGACGGGCAAAGTCCACATCAAAAAATATACAAAATACGGAACGGAATCACTTTTAGCAGTTCTTCATGAACGGGACTTCTTCGGCGAGTTGTCTCTCATCGGGGGCTTTCCCCGGTCTGCGCGGGCGGAAGCCGTCGGCGATTGTACGATCATCTGCCTCGGATACGATCACTATCAGGCATTGCTGAAAGAAAGCAGAACGTTTGCGCAAAATCTCTTGCAGCATCTTGCTCTCCGGCTCCGGACAATCGACCAGATGTTCGTGTCCGAGCTTGAGCGGAATGTTGCATCGTACCAGGCACAATTGGACAAGCTGCAACTTCTGATCGAGGCAAGCAAAACCCTCAACTCAACGCTTGACAGCGACGAGCTTCTCGATGTAATTCTCACGGCAGCAACCACAAGTTTACGGGCGGATCGCGGCACGCTGTATTTGATCGACCCCGTTACACACGAACTCTGGTCAAAAGTCGTAAAGGGAGAAGGGGTGGTTGAGATTCGGCTGTCGATGGGCAAAGGCCTTGCAGGGTATGTTGCGAAAACTGGTCAAACAGTCAACATTGTTGATGCGTACAAAGACCCGCGTTTCAATCCGGAGATTGACAAGAAAAGCGGTTACAGAACGCATAACGTGCTGTGCATGCCGTTGCGCAACAAAGATGGCACGATTGTCGGCGTGTTCCAATTACTGAACAAACGAGGCGGCCCGTTCACCAAGGAGGATGTCGATTTCATCGATGCATTGTCGGTGCATGCATCGATAGCCATTCAAAACGCCCAAATGATCAGAGATCTCGTTCAGAGCGAACGCCTCTCGGCGATCGGCAGAATGGCAAGTACGATTATTCATGACATCAAGAACCCGATGGCAACCATGCGCATCTACGCGCAGGTTATTAAAAGCAAAACCCAGGACAGTGAAGCCGCCGAGATCGCCGATCTGATGATGAAGCAGGTTGACCGGTTTGTGACTATGACTCAGGAAGTGTTGGACTTTTCACGCGGGGTAAGCGAATTGCATGTGGAGCCGGTTGAACTGAAGGACGTTCTTCCGGCAATCCTCACGTTTGTTGATCACGATCTTGCTAAACGCGGAATTACATTTGTGAAGAACTTCGACTACACGGGCACTGTTTTGATGGACGCCGAGAAGATCATGCGGGTATTCCAGAACATTGCCGGCAATGCCGCCGATGCCATGCCCGAAGGTGGCACGCTGACGCTGACGATCAAGCCAAAAGGCGACAGGCTTTCGTTCGAGTTCAGCGATACCGGGCAGGGGATGCCCGAAGAGATACGCGCGAGAGTATTCGAACCATTCTTCACGCGGGGGAAAAAGCATGGTACCGGACTCGGCATGGCAATAGTCAAGAAAATCGTGGATGACCACAAAGGCTCCATCGAACTTGACTCCGAGACCGGACGCGGCACAACCGTTCGTATCCTGCTTCCGCTCGAATGCCCGTAAACGTTGTGGTTCCACCCGAAAAACCGTATCTTAATTCTGCTTTTTTGGGCACGTGGCGAAATTGGCAGACGCGCTAGACTTAGGATCTAGTGGGGTAACCCGTGGGGGTTCAAGTCCCTCCGTGCCCACGTGGCGTCTGTGAACGATGAGTTTTGAGAAAAAAATGAAAAGGGATTAGCGAGTTGGAAGTAACGATCAATAGCGTTTCCGATGTTCAGCGTGAAGCCGAATTCCTCATGACGCACGAGGAACTTCAGCCGCATTTTGAGCGTGCGTACAAGAAATATGCACCGAAAGTGGAACTCAAAGGGTTCCGCAAAGGTAAGGTGCCGATGGAGATGATCAAGAAACTCTACGGCGAAGCAATCGAGCAGGATGCGCTTGACGATATCGCCAATGAGTCGTTCCGATCGGCAATGATCGAACGCAACGTTGAACCCTTGGGCCGCCCGTCGTTGACCGATATGGATTTCAAACGCGGCGGACATTTCAAATTCACCATCAAATACGAAGTCAAACCAACCATCGAATTGAAGAAATACAAGGGCATTGCCGTCGAGAAGCCCGTACACCATGTAACGGATGAGGAGGTTGAATCCGAGATCGAACGTCTCCGCCGCATCAACGCCTCAATGTTGGGGGTAACAATCGTACGCGATGAAGGCGACCACGTTATCACTGCCGATGTTCAGGAACTTGCCGAGGACGGAATGCCGTTGGTAGGCAAGAAGACGAAAGATGCCCGTTTTTCCCTTTCGGATGAGACGCTTGTCAAGGAAATCAAGGAAGTCCTCGCCAAAGCCGAAGTCGGGGGTGAATACCGGGTTCGCTTCGAACAGCAGCACGGTGACCATGCGCATTCTCATTTCATTGCGATTTCCGTAAAGAAGATTGAGAAAGTTGAACTGCCCGATTTCGACGATGCATTTGTTCAGAAGGTCACGCAGGAGAACATTGCAACAAAGGAGGAGTTCCTTGCAAATGTTCGAACCGATATTCAGTCCTACTGGGCGGAACAGTCGGAGCGAAGAGTCGCCGATACAATCATTGATGAAATCGTCAAAGCTCACGAGGTTGTTGTACCGGGATCGCTTATTGAACTCTATCTCGATTCATTTATCGAGGATATGAAGGGTCGATCACGTGACAGCAAATTGCCTGCCGGATTTGACGAGGCGAAATTCAGGAATGAAAACCGCCAGTACGCAACATATCAGGCAAAATGGGGCTTGCTGCGGGAGGCGATTATCGAACAGGAGAAAATCGCTGCAACGGACGATGAGATCGAACAATACGCCGCTGACGAGGCTGTACGACTTGGTATCAAGAAAGAGCAGGTGGTGAATTATTTCAAAAGTTCCAATGTCGGTGCGGAACGGGTTATCGGACAAAAGCTGATGAAGCTGTTGCGCGACAACGCAAAGATCACGGAACAAGTGATTGAAGAAACACGTTAAACCGGTTTACGTATCTTTACCCGAATAGAAAGGATCAGGGGATGAGTTTCAGCACACAGAGTCAATTGGTGCCGATGGTTGTGGAGCAAACGGGACGCGGCGAGCGGGCGTACGATATTTTCTCGCGCCTTCTCAAGGAGCGTATCGTGTTCATCGGAACGCCGATTGACGACACGGTCGCCAGCCTCGCCATTGCGCAACTGCTGTTTCTGGAATCAGAGGATCCGGACAAGGATATAAATCTCTACATCAACAGTCCGGGAGGAAGCGTATCATCCGGTCTGGCAATTTACGATACGATCCAGTACATTCGTCCCGACGTTGCAACGATCTGCATCGGCATGGCCGCAAGCATGGGCGCTGTGTTGCTGGCGGGCGGAACAAAAGGAAAGCGTGCAGCATTGCCGAATTCCCGCATCATGATTCACCAGCCGTGGGGGGGCGTACAGGGCACGGCATCCGACATCAGCATTCAGGCTGAAGAAATTCTCAAAACGAAAAAGCGTCTGAACCAGATTCTCTCGCATCACACAGGTCAACCCCTCGAATCCATCGAGCGCGATACTGATCGTGACCGCTATCTCGCAGCCGAGGAAGCAAAGAACTACGGACTGATTGATACTGTCTATTTCAAAAAAGAGAAAGAGAAAAAGTGAATCAGCGTACACGAGGCAACGAGAAGATCCATTGCTCGTTCTGCGGGAGAAGTCCCGAAGAAGTGCAGAGCATCATCGCCGGGCCGGATGTCTACATCTGCGATATCTGCGTATCAAGCTCCGTGGATATTATCCGCAACAATCTTGCGGCGTTCACGGCTCGCAAGGGAATGAAAGGCGCGCTTACGCCATCACAAATCAAAACCGCCCTCGATGAGTATGTTATCGGACAAGAGCAGGCGAAGAAGAGTCTTGCGGTTGCGGTGTACAATCACTACAAGCGCATCGACGAGAAAGATCGCCTGTTCGATATTGATGATGTGGAGATCGAAAAATCGAATATTCTTCTCATCGGGCCGACAGGAACCGGCAAGACACTGCTGGCAAAAACACTTGCCAGGATTCTTGATTTACCGTTTGCAATCGCCGATGCCACAACATTGACGGAAGCGGGTTATGTAGGCGACGATGTCGAGACGATTCTGGTCCATCTTCTCCAGAATGCCGAATACAACGTGGAGAAGGCGGAACGCGGCATCATTTACATTGACGAAATCGACAAGATCGCCCGCAAAAGCGACAGCGCTTCCATTACCCGCGACGTTTCCGGCGAAGGTGTGCAACAAGCGCTGCTCAAGATTCTGGAAGGAACTGTTGCCGGCGTGCCGCCGAAGGGCGGCAGAAAGCACCCTGAACAGAGTCTCATCAACATCAACACACGGAATATTCTGTTCATCTGCGGCGGCGCATTCGAGGGGCTCGACAAAATCATCGCCCGCCGCGTGAACAAGAACCCGATGGGATTCGGCGCCGACATCAAAGGGAAACACGACTCGAACGGTACGGATATGCTGCAACTGGTGCAGCCTGAGGATTTGATGAAATTCGGGCTCATCCCGGAATTCATCGGTCGCATGCCGCTGATTGCCTCATTGCATGCACTGGGCGAAGAAGCGCTGCGTAACATCCTCACCGAACCGAAGAATGCGCTTGTCAAACAGTACAAGAAGTTGTTCCGTATGGAAGGTGTCGAGTTGCATTTCGAAGACTCGGCAATCAGGATGGTTGTGCAGAAGGCCATCGAGCGCGGCACAGGAGCCCGGGCGCTCCGTTCCATCATAGAAGAAGTGATGCTCGAGATCATGTACACCTTGCCCGAACGCGAAAACGTCGCGACCTGCACGATAACAAAGGATGTCATTCTCAAGAAGAAAGACCCTCTCTACACGTTCGAAGAGAGAAAACAATCTGCATAGACACTCAGGGGGTTCTTGAAAAACAACAAAGGCGAGCTTTTCACGGCTCGCCTTTCTGTCTTATGAGAGTGCCTGCCGTTCTATCGCGTCAAGACCATCTTCCGCGCCTCCGCAAACGTGCCTGCTGTCAGTCGATAAAAGTAGATTCCGCTGGCAACCGGCATTCCTTTTGCGTTCTTACCATCCCACGCTACGGTGTATGTTCCGGCACGTTGCGTTTCGTTGACGAGTGTCCGGATTTCCTGTCCGTTGATACTAAAGATTTTCAATACCGCGTTTTCCTGTCGCGGTAACTGGTAGCTGATACGCGTTTCGGGATTGAAGGGGTTCGGAAAATTCTGTTCGAGGGCAAAGCGGGACGGCCCACCGTTCCCTTCTGCAACATCTGTAATCCGCTCCTGAATTTCGAGATTGTCAATTGCCCAGCCCCAGCCGGTGACTCCCGCATCCGTATAAAGCCGGAACCGGACAAAGATGTTCTCGCCGGTATTGAATACATCGCGGAGATTCAGTTCGTGATGGCGAAACATTGTCGCGTTCCCGGGGGTTGACGTATTGTACGCATTCAACCACGCCGGGTCGTATGTTGCATCGTAGCCGTTTGCCAGCGGAATCCAGTTAATACCGTCCCGCGTTCCTTCGACAATAACATAATCGTAGAAGGACGGATCGCCAAACGGAGCGCCCGGTTCACCGGGTTCAACAAGGGCGACGTTATCATATGCAAGATATGCGTTTGTTGGCGCAACTATAATCGGGATTGTAAGCGTATACGTGTTGTTGAGATTGTTGCCATAGGGATGGGCGGTGTGAATTCCGCCGTCCGTAAATCCTGTCGGCGTCGTAACACTGAATCCAGTCCCTGTGAAATCACTTGTTGCAGCATTGAATGTATTCGAGTAGGCGGACCGCGCAGGGGCAATCACAATAACTGCGATACTCCTTGCGATAGAGGGGTACACAACTCCCCCTTTATAGGAAGCCACTGAGACCGTCAGCGTGCGAGCTTGAAGGACAGGATATTTGACAATGGTATCGCGCATCGCAACAGGATTGGCTCCGAGCTTGACGAACGGAGTGTCGTTGATGGCAACGATGGTCGAGTCATACAGCCCGCGCAACGTCACGGGAATTGAAAGCATCCCGTCCGGTGCCTGCGCCATCGTTCCAAGCAGCGGCTTGAACGTTTGACCTCCAGCAAGACCCGGTATGTTCACGCTCCAGATTCCTCTGCCGTGCGTCGCAAGCACAACTTCATCCTCAACATGCGTCATAAACCAAATGCAGGCTGCAGGCATACCGTTATTGGCAAGATGCCAGCTTGTGCCGTTGTTCGTGGATTCAAACAAACCGATCTCCGTTCCCGCCCACAAAACGTTCGGCGTATGCGGAAGGACAAGAAGATCATACACAGCAACGTCGGGGAAGCCGTTGTTGCTCGAAGGGCCGGGTATGTACCCGCTGATATCTTCCCACGTTTGACCGAGATTGGTTGTGCGCAGAATCTTTGGTTTCTGTGCAAAACTGAAGAGAACATAGGCTGTCGAATCCTCCCACGGATGCGTTGCAAGTCCGGAAATGCCCCCCATTGTTGTTCCCGTGAAGTCGGGAACGGGTGTGAACGTCACTCCCCGGTTCGTTGAAAGATGGATCTTGCCTGTCGCATCCATTCGCGAACCGGCCCACACGATATCCGGATTGGAGCGCGAAATTCTGACATCGTGGAAAGAACTGATTGCCCCCCAGGTGCCGCTGGGAATTGAAGTCAACACCCAGTTCTGACCGAAATTGGTCGAACGGTACACGCCGCTGGCGCCGACTGCGAACAGCAAATCGGGTTCCATGTTTGTCTTGGCAATTTTTGTGATGAACGGCGCATTGCCCGAACCCGTTGCCAATCCGCTTGTTGCGGAAACAAAACTCGATCCGCCGTTCGTTGATCGTCGCAAGCCGTTGTACTGCGAGCCGCCGATGAGTCTCAACGGATCGTCGAAGTGCCAAGAGGTTTCGTATCCGTCACCGCCGATTTGGGATGTCCATCCCGTCAAGGCATTCGGATCGATGGGCGAGCGCCACGTCCCGTTGTCCTGCATACCGCCGAAGTAGGCACTGGCGCCGGGACGTTTATCAACGCCGTAGAATTGGCTCGTGATCATACCATTGCCGGGATTAATCCAGCCCGTTGAGCTATCGGTAGAAATTCCCATACCTCCATCATTCGCATTGATAATACGGAATGAATTGTTCGGCTTCGGTATAATCATGAGGTTATGATGATCAACGTGAACTGCGCCGGCAGACATGGAGGCAATCGTACGCTGGGTCTCAGAGATCATCGTGATCACATAGAGATTCACGCCGCCGACGTACACGCGGTTCTCGTTTGTCGGATGTACAACAATCGTGTTATCATACCAGCCTTGCGATGAAAGCCAATTCACGTTCGTGCCGCTTACAGTTGTGAGAGTCCAACTGGCCCCTGCATTGGTGGTAACATAGAGATTGGAATTCGGCGTCCCTTCCGAGGCCGCGTAGATCTTATTCACGTTCGATGGGGCAATCGCAAGCTCGTATCTCCCCGTCTGATCATTGATGCCGCTTGACGAAAGGAACCACGTCTCTCCGGCATCCGTCGACTTAATGATCCCCTTTTCATCGATTGCCGCATATTGAATATCAAAGTTGCCGGGTGTTTCAATTATCTGAAGTACTTTCTTTACGCGGTCGAACGTCCCGATATCAGTCTCAAGATACACTTGATACCAACTCACACCGCCGTTTGTCGATTTATAAATACCCGACTTGTTCACGGTGTTCTGTTTGTAGCGTCCCGATGAGGTTGCCGCCAAAACAACATCCGGGTTCTGCGGGTGGACAATCATCCGGGCAATGTTGTTGAAGTTATCGTTGTTGATCGTGCTGGTAAGTTGAAACCACGTTTCGCCGCGATCTGTGGACTTGAGAATTCCATCTCCATTCACGACATCCACACTGAACATACTCTCTCCTGTTCCGACGTACATGATATTCGGGTTGGAGGGAGATTGGATAATCACGGAGGCGGCAAGGTTCGGCATATTCGCCGTCAACTCACGCCAGCTTGCCCCAGCATTTGTGGTTTTCCAGACGCCCCCTCCGACCGAGCCAAAATACCACGTATTATAATTCGGGTCTGCCGGATCGACGACGATACCTCTTGCCCGACCCGGAACATTGCCCGGCCCCCGACTGATCCAGGTAAGAATGTTTGGAGAAGTCGGCGCGCTGTAGCGTGCTTTTGTCAGCTCCGTCATTTTGTGGTTTGGAGGATACGCGTGAACCGCCTCGCCGTACGGGATGCGCATTTCGTGCAGAATGCGGGCAAACTGGTGTGGTGCTTCCGCCTTTGCTTCGCCCAGCCGGATCTTTTCAAGCGTCCTGACCCGGGCAGCATTCCGGATTCCTTCGGGCGAATCGGGATCGAGTTTGGATTTGAGTTTCAGCAATTGCTGATACTCACTCACTTCCTCCGCCGTCAGATACATGGCGTCATCAGTGACCTTGTCTTTGCCAAAAAAATACACACCCGAAATGCCGAGCGTTAGCAGAACAACAACTCCGATGAGTAGCTTCCGGTTCATGATATACCTTTCGGTGATGATGAAATGATATGATGGTTGATAACTAATCCGATCCGGTTATTTGGATGAGGTTCGTGTACTCAGGTCGTAGATTTCGGTGAACGCATCCGCCGTTTCGTCGCCTGAAATGTTGCCGGGAATCCGGACGATGGAGAGTTTTCCTTCCTCCAACCATTTTACGGTTCCGCTCTCCAACTCACGCTCGTACACAATTGAGTCCGCTGTTGTTGAATAGACGAAGAATGCGAGAGGTTGAACGCCGGGTTTCGGTTTCTCTTTCTTCACACACAAAACAAACTCGCCACCGCCGGGAACGATCTCAAACTCGCCGCCGAATCTCTCGTTTGCAAAGTACTCTGCCCTCTGCTCGCTGTTCGGCGCCCCGGAACAGCCCGCAAGCAGGAGAAGAAAAAACGCAACAACACGGTTTAGCTGATAAATGCCGGTCACTGACCAATCACGTTATGGAAGTAGAATCGAGAAAACCCGGAAAGGTTTTGTCGCGAGGGCTGCGAATAAGGTAAGCATTGAACGGGGGAAAAGTCAATACAAAGGGCGGAGTTTTCTCCGCCCTTCAGGTATTTCGTTCCTGTTGAGTTACTTGCCGGGCTAACGTACGAGAAGCATCCGCTTTGTTTGCACGAACGATCCCGCCTGCAACTTGTAGAAATACACCCCGCTCGCCTGCCCGGTTGCGTCGAACTGAACCGAATGGTTGCCTGCGTTTCTTCTCCCGTTCACCAACGTCGCCACCTCCCGCCCCAACATATCGTACACCGTGAGCGTAACGTCCGCCACGACCGGCAGTTGATACGTGATGGTCGTGGTGGGATTGAAGGGATTTGGATAATTCTGAGCGAGGAAGAACTCTGACGGCACGCCGTTCTCTGTTGATGGAGTGGAGAGAACAAAACTGTTGTACAAATTCAGCGCCTGAATAGCCGTGCTCTGCAATCCCGTTAAGTTGTACGCACACACAATTGCCAAGGCGAACCGCATCGTATCGTACGGCGCGAGGTGGAACGGACCAATAGCGAGAAGAAAACGCGTGTCGGACAAGGACGGGAATTCATCGGGCGCTATCCCGCCGGAACTCATCATATCGTAAGTTGCTGCATCCGAGTTTGGTATACCGGAAAGAGGAAACCTCTGAAACGTAATGCGCGCCGAAGAGGAGGGATCCAACAAGCTGACACCAAATGGCGTCGAGCCGGAATCAAGCGGATTGGCAACGTATGCCATTCGCGTTGAGGCAAAGAAGCCCGCAAAATTACGCGTGTGGAAAAGGGGCACATCGTTTGGGCCGACATCAGGATCCGCATACATACCGATGTAGCAGCTGTCAACCGTCCGCGTTGATGTATTGATGATATGATATCGAATAATCTCTATGCCCTCGTTGATGGGAGAGTCCCACGTGAATGAACTCTGGATCACCTTCAATCCAATAGGGGTATGTCCCGCGGGTCTGACATCGTAGTCCGTATACCGGCAGAAGAAGTTCTGATCCGCGACAGGCGTGTACGCCAATGACGTCCCCCAGTATGCATCCCACCCGGGAGGTTTCGGAGTACCTTGCCCATACACTCTCCAGATGGAATCAGCAGCGGTGAGTCCCGGAGCAAACTCAGTGAGAGTTGACACGGCCTTTGCCTTCGGACCGGTTCCCGTACCTGTTGTATCAATCAATCCCCCAACCCACATCCCGCCAATGTAGAGATGTTCGATCCGTGCACCGGCGGGAAAATCCAATCCGATGGAATCATGCGGAGGAGGTGTGATGAGATACGAAACCTTGCCCATCATCCCTCGATTGTCCATTTGGAGCAACATGGTTGTTCCCTGCTTTGCAGAGACAACATTTGGCTGCGCAACGATTTGACCGTAGATGAAAAGTGATACAGCGAGGGGAACCAACAGCAGGTGTTCTGTTCGAGAGTGTGTCATAGCTCTTCCCTTTCAGATAAGAAGTGAGGAATAGTTGACAGCCGAAATATACTACACCAAATGCCGAACTGCAACGGAAATCCGCAGCCCGGCATTCGGTAAGAATTACTTCACGACCATCATCTTGCGCGTCGCAACAGAGCCGGGAATCGAAAGTCTGTAAAAATAGACGCCGCTGGCCAATCCCGAAGTATTAAATTGTACCGCATACTCACCAGCAGTCTTCACTTCATCTACCAACGTCGCCACCTCCCGCCCCAACATATCGTACACCGTGAGCGTGACACCTGCCGCTGTTGGCAGTTTGTACGTGATGGTCGTGGTGGGATTGAACGGGTTGGGATAATTCTGAGCGAGGAAGAACTCTGACGGCACGCCGTTTTCTGTTGATGGAGTGGAAAGAATCAGACTGTTATATAAGTTCAATGCCTGAGCAGCGGCGTTCTGCAATCCCGTTAAGGTATATGCGCACATAATTGCTACGGCAAACCTCAATGTATCGGAGGGCTGCAAGAAGAACGGGCCGATAGCAAGGAGAATTTGAGCGTTGTAGAGTGACGGGAAGTCATCAGGGGCAATAGTCCCGGAACTCATCGCAAGATATTTTGGACCATCCGGGCTTGGAATATTGAAAAGGTAATATCGCTGAAACGTGAGACGCTCCGATGAAGGCGGATCCAACAAACTGATCCCGAACGGCGTCGAACCGCTGTCAACACGATTGTGGACATACGCCAACCTGTTGAGTGAATAGTAGCCTGTATGGTTGCGAAGATAGTATTGCGGTACGCCTGACGGACCGACATCAGCGTCGGCAAACATACCGACATAACAGCTATCAATCGTTCGTTGTGAGTTGTTAATGATATGATAGCGCATAATCTGAATAGGAGAGTCCCACGTAAATGAACTCTGGATCACTTTCAATCGCATCGGAACATGAGCCATGGGCCGTATATCATAATCGGTGTAACGGCAAAAGAAGTTTTGATCCGCAATCGGCGTGTATGCCAACGACGTTCCCCAGTATGCATCCCAGCCCGCGGGTTTTGGCGCGCCTTGGCCGTACACTTTCCAAATTGAATCTGACTGAGATTGGACCGGATAGAATTCATACAATGGACCGGCATATCCCTCGTACGCCGTCGAAACGACTCGAATCTTCTCACCAGTTCCGCTGAGTGTCGTATCAATCAATCCACCAATCCATAATCCGGCGGCATAGAGATGTTCAATCCGTGATTCAGCAGGGAATTCCAATCCGATGGAATCTTCCGGTGGTGGAGTAATGAGATACGAGACCTTTCCGATCGCTCCCCGATTGTCCATTTGAAGCAGCATGGATGTTCCCTGCTTTGCAGAGACAACAATTGGCTGCGCAGCTATTTGACCGTAGATGAAAAATGATACAGCGAGGGGAATCAACAGCAGGTGTTCTGTTCGGGAGTGTGTCATAGCTCTTCCCTTTCAGATAAGAGAAGTGAGGAATAGTTGACAGCCGAAATATACTGCACCAAATGCCGAACTGCAACGGAAATCCGCAGCCCGGCATTCGGCAAGAATTACTTCACGACCATCATCTTACGGGTCGCAACAGAGCCGGGAATCGAAAGTCTGTAAAAATAGACGCCGCTGGCCAATCCCGAAGTATTGAATTGTACCGCATACTCACCAGCCGTCTTTACTTCATCTACCAATGTCGCTACTTCCCGACCGAGAAGGTCAAACACCTTCAGCGTCACATGGTTGGTATTCGGGATTTGGTATTTGATGTTTGTTGTCGGGTTGAACGGGTTGGGATAGTTTTGAGAAAGAATGAATGCAGCGGGAAGTTCGGGAATCCCGGTCACATCCGTTACGATCAGGTTCAACGAATTGGCAATGCGCAGTTTGCCGAACCCCCACGTTGTGTTGGGAACGGTTCCGGTGTACTGATCGGCGATGGCGCCGGCTTGCAGAAGCGCCTTGACGTGCCTGTGTCGCAGTGTGGTGTCGGCTTGAAGCAGAAGTGCCGCTGCACCGGCAACATGAGGCCCGGCCGAGCTTGTTCCTCCGAACCCGGTGTACGTTACGTTGCGCCCGATGGTGTACACTGTACTGCCGGGCGAGGCAACGTCAACAATGCGGAAGCCGTCGAGACGGGTTCCTTTTCCGCTGAAGGTATTGATGTTGGTGTCGTTGGATTTGTTCTTGTACGCGCCTACGCCGATGGCGCTATCGGCGGTGGAGGGCCATGTTGCCGTATTGTCTTCGGAGGGAGAACTCCAACGCGCCAAGCCGCTCCAACTGAATCCGTTGTCGCCCAACATACAATCAATGCGCTTCGCCGTACCGCTTGTATTGACAACGCGAAGATTGTACGTCGTCGAGCCGCTTGATGCGATATACACAGCCATCATTGTGGTGTTGCGTGATGACGTACCTTTGTTGGAGTAAACGGATTTAGTCCCGATCGTGATCGTCGAACCGTCACCCGGCAGCGGCACAAAGCTGCTCGATGCAACTTGGAGCGATACGGTAACATCACTCGCGTTTCCCATCCATCTGACTGAAGGCCATACTTGCGATGACGAACCGCCCGTGAAGGTAATCGTTGTCGAGTCGCTGGCATTGACCGTGACTGTTTTCTGCATAAATCCGCCGGTGAGATTGCCGGCAGGCATTACTTGTACGATGCCGTTCGCCGCATACTCGTTGATCATGATTTCTTCGTTCGACGAACCGTCCAGATACTCCCACACCCATTCTCCATCCTCCACCAAAAACACATCGGCGCCCTCAGCCGCGGCCCATGCCATCATAGCCGCCAGTCCGGTAAAGAAACGGGGAGTGTTGTTGTACTCGATTGATCCGAAAATCATGTCGGCACCGGGGGCAATTCCGGCGAGACGGTGAACACCTTCGATTCCGCCGACGGCAATTCCCGCAACCGAAGTTCCGTGTCCGCCGTACGGGCCGGTATCAGGATTCGCATTGATCAAATCAATTCCGCGTCGCCGTACAACTCCGCTTGTTTCTCTGATTGCCCGGATCTTCGATGTCTTCAATCCGACCAACTTCTCCCCCACATTCAGTCGATTGTTGCCGTTTGCATCAAGCGCAATGAACCACTGCTCACCGTACGTCGGCGATGCTTCGGTGAATCCGGCACCGGTACCGGAGTTTCTCGTGCCGTCGTTGTTCGCATCATTGTAGAGAAAATCGAGATTCACGTCGTACACACCGCCTGTATTGCCGGAGTAGGAGATTTCACGGTATCGGAGGATTTCGCCCGGATCGGCAATTCCGTTTCCATTCAAGTCTACGGCATCAGTTCCCGGATCGAATACGCTGTTACTGTTGACATCGAGCCAGTTGAGCGTATCGCCATCGGCGAAGAAGAGCATCGGGTGAAAGAAATCCACACCCGTATCGAAGTCGGCAATGATCGCGCCTTTCCCGGTGATTTTTCTTCCAAGCTGATCGTTGCGCTGCCAGACAGTATCGGCCTGAATTTGCGGACGGCTGACATCGAGCGGAGGAACTCGGACGGGACGCCACGAAGGTTGAACGGCAATAATTCCGTGAACACGATCAAGCTTCTGCATATCATCAAACGTAACTTCAACGGGAAAGACTGTCTCGGAACCGAGCCGCTTTCCGTTGTACATCACAAAACGTACTCCCGACCGTTCCACAAGTTGAAGCAGGGCCTCATCCGGCTTTTCCGAAAATCTGATCGTGGCAGAAACCGGCACATCAACCTGTCCCGCTGCCTCGGCCTGACGTTTCAGAAAATCGAATCGAAAGTCAATACGAGATGATTGAGAGAAGGCGGAGAAGGCTCCGCACAATAGCAAAATGAGAGAAATGGTTTTCATGAGATTCCCTTCTGATCATAATTGATGAATATTAGCGCCGCGCAATCCACACACCTGCAATAGTAATCGCGGAGCCGAACACTTGAATCAGATATACTTGCTCGTCGAGCACAACGTACGAGACAACAAAGGCAAGGACCGGAACAAGATTACTGAAGCTGCTCGTCTTTCCCGGGCCCAGTCGTTGAACGCCGTACGACCAGAATGCGTTCGCAAGCCCAATCGAAAGAATCCCGGACACAATTGCCGCAACCCAAATTGTCCAGCCAACTGATGACCAGTCCGTCATGATTGCCGAAGGTACAGCCGCAAGCACAAGCCCTACTGCCCCGATGCCAATCATCATTGTTGCAAGATGGAGTGATGAGTAGCGGACAAGCAGAGGTTTTTGGAGATTTGTGCTGAATCCCCATAAAATCGCTGCCGCGAGGCAAACGAGATCGCCAATAATTTCATGTCCGCCCAACTGGAGTTTTTTTCCGCTTCCCGCAATAATCATGATCACGCCGGCAAGGGAAAGTCCCATGCCGAGCCACATCATTTCTTGAATTTTCTCCTTGTGCAACCGCGCGTGAAAGAGGATTGTCCACAGTGGAGACGTTGCCATGAGAATGGCGGCATTGCCCGCTGTTGTGAGCGCGAGGCCGACAATGAACGCGCATTGATACAACACGTTCGCAATAAATCCGGCCCGGAGAATACTCTTCCAATCTGATTTCTGAACGGGAGTCCAAACCGATGTCGAAAAGAACATCGCCGCCAGCACAAGAAATGCCACGACAAAACGGATGCCGTTGAACACAAACACGTCAAGATGGGAGATGGCAAACTTGGCAATCGGGAAATTGGTTGCCCAGATGATGACGACGAGAAGGAGAAGCAGTTGTGCACGCTGCTGGCGAATGCGCTCAAGCTCAGTCATGCAGCAGCCTTTGATGTGCTACGAGGCCGGCAGGCTGCAATGTACCCGCCGACATACAACGCCAGTCCGGACACAAGCAAATCGTACCGGTACGGCAGCGGCATACTGCCACGAACTGTCGCATCTGTATCGTTCATGAATGAATAGAGAATAGCCGCCGTGCCGAGAATGGCAAGCAACCAACTCAGGATGGCGGGAGCAAAGTACTTGTGAAGCGCAATGCGATAGACGATATCAACACCAACGACAACCAAAAGAGCCGCGATCAAGCCCGCTGACACTACCGGGCCAATCCACGGAACAGGAATCAAAAAGAGAACATCCCAATCAGTGAGCGAAGCCGGCCAGTCGAGAATCACCTTGAGCCACACATAATAGAAAATATCCCACACGCCGAAGGCAATACAGAAGTATCCGAATTTCTGCCAGCCTCTTCCCCCGGCAACAATTCCTATTGCAGCAAGCATTACAATCGTGGCTGCCTCGCGGGCAAGTTCAACCGCAAGATGCGTTGTACTAATCATCTTCAGCGGAAAGCTGAAGCCCTCAGGGTAGTACAGCGCGCGCAGATAGACGACGATGCTCGACTCGACAAACGCAAAAGCGATGGCGAACAATGCCACCCAGACAAGTTTCCGCACCGGAACATGATCACGCGTCATCTGTTTGCCTTTCAGCAATCACGCGTTGTTCTGTTCCGGTTCGTTGTATTCATCGAGAAATGCAACGGCACGGCGCAAATGCGGAATCACAATCGAGCCGCCGACGACCAGCGCAATGCTGAACACATCGTACAGTTCTTCGTTTGTGACGCCTTCCTTCCTGCACTCTTGGATGTGATAGGCAATGCAATCATCGCAGCGCAGAACCATCGAGGCGACGAGGCCGAGCATTTCTTTCGTTTTGACATCGAGAGCACCCGGCTCGTATGTCAACGTATCAACTCCGAAAAATCTCTTGATGGGCCGGTTTTCGATGGCGAGTATCCGCTCGTTCATTCTCGAACGAAAGTCATTGAATTCTTTTACCCTGCCGGACATACTTTTCTCCTTAGAAGTGGTTTAGTGGGATTCCAGCGGCGGCAGACTGTGCTTTACCTGCAGAGCCCGCAGTCTACCGATAGCTTCAAACGCTTCTTGCCAGCCGCCGTCAAGAACATCTTTCATGATTTCTTTGGTCTCGGAAATTGCCGCGTGTGTTGGTTCCGTCGAAGAAAACGGAAACGGAATGTGCAGGTATTCCTCGAGGGCCGCGATGTTCTGCCACACGACGGCGAATCCCGCGAACATTGTCAGGACGGCAAGCAGAACTTCCATTGGTCCGGCAGTTCTTCCGAACTGCCATCCGAGCGGAATACTCAAGCATCCCAACAGAACAATCACCCATCCCGTAATCGACGTCAGCCGGTACCGTTTCAGCACTTTGTAAAAGCCAAAATAGAAAAATTGCAACTCTGCGTCAGTCAACATTGCGTATAAGTTGGCGTTACGGTGAACACTATGGGCTTCATTTCAAAATGAACACGTCGGGCACCATCCTTCCGGCATCAGAAACAGTTGTCGCAGAAAAATGAAACTATCACAGCGACAATGAAGCTGGTATCAGCGAACTTCCGATCACGGAAATCTCCATCGTCGACCGTCTTTTGCGAGCAACTCATCGGCCTCTTTCGGACCCCACGTTCCTGAAGTGTACTCGTATATGTTGGAATTCTTGTTTGCAATCCATCCTTCATGAATAGGTGTGATGAATTGCCAGGCAACGTCAACGCTGTCGCCGCGGGCGTACAACGTCGCGTCTCCCAGCATGCAATCGAGAATCAGGCGTGTGTACGCATCGGTAAGATGTCCTCCGAAGGATGACCCGTAGCGGAAGTCCATCGTTACGGGACGCATCCGCAAGGACGAGCCGGGAATTTTCGAACTGAACTTGAGCGAGATGCCCTCATCGGGCTGGACACGAATCACAATAGTGTTGTGATCGATCGAGTCCGCAGGCAAATGCCTGAACAGATGGTGGGGAGTTTTTTTGAATTGAATGGCAATCTCCGTCACCCGTTTCGGCAACCTCTTTCCCGAACGAACATAAAACGGGACATCCGCCCAGCGCCAACTATCGATTTGAAGTTTCAACGCCACGTACGTTTCCGTCACGCTGTCCGGCGAAACGCCCTGCTCGGATTTGTACGCAGGCACAGAAGTACCATTCACAGTCCCGCTTGCATACTGTCCCCGCACCGAGTATTCGTGAACCTCTTCAGGCCGGATGCTGCGGATTGCCTGAAACACCTTCTGTTTCTCATCACGTACCTGTTGGGCATCGAACAAGACGGGAGGTTCCATTGCAGTCAGCGCGAGCAACTGCAGCATGTGATTCTGAATCATGTCGCGCATTGCCCCCGCATGTTCATAGTATCCGCCACGGTTCTCGACACCCACGGTTTCAGCCGCCGTTATTTGAACGTGATCGATGTAGTTTCTGTTCCAGATCGGCTCGAAAATCCCGTTTGCGAATCTGAACACCAACAGGTTCTGTACGGTTTCCTTGCCGAGATAGTGATCAATGCGGTAGACCTGCTCTTCATCGAACACACTCAACACTTGGCTGTTCAGTTTGCGGGCCGAGTTCAAATCAACCCCGAACGGCTTTTCGATGATGATCCGCACCCAGGCGTTCTGTCCTCCGGGTTTGTTCATCGCCGCGCCCGCAAGGCCTCTTACGATTGGCGAGTACATGCCCGGCGGAGTTGAAAGATAAAAAAGGACATTCTCCCCCACCTCTCTTGCTGCATTGATAACTTCAAGTTCTTTCTTCAGCTTTGGATATTCTTCCGGCCTGCCCGGATCGATAGTCACGTAGAACAATCCGCGAACGAACGTCTCCCATAGAGCCTTCTCGGAATCCTGAAATCTGCCGAATTCTTTCAAAGCTTTTAGCATGTAATCGCGGAACATTTCATGCGACATGCCTGTTCTGCCCGCGCCAACAATGGTGAAACCGGATGGAAGCACACCTTGCCGGGCAAGATCAAAAATTGCGGGAATGAGTTTCCGTTTCGTCAAATCGCCCGAAGCGCCGAAAATCACCATTGTACACGGGTCGGGCATTTTCTCGATGCGGCTTGATCCGGCGAGAGGATTGGGAAGTTCTGATTGCATAAGAGGTTACGGATTATTGAGTACGTTTGACTCGCAAGAAGGAAAGCCTTTCACCCGCAAAGGATGAAAGGCTTCTTCGGACACTCGGACAGAAACGAATCCGGATCACAGGCCAATTACATACGGGCTGCAGAAAATTCATTCCGCTTGTTCTGAAGATTCTGATAGAGGCCGTCAAACGATTTTTCGAAAGCGGCAACGCCGTCATCTTCAAGCTTCTGCAAAACCCATCGCATGTCAATACCTGCACGCGCAACATCGCACAGTGCCTCAAGCGCCTTGTCCATATCACGCTCGACAGTGAGCGCGGGCTTTGCATGTTCGAGAATCGCGTTGTATGTCGCCGGGGGTACGGTATTCACCGTGTACCGGCCAACGAGGGTCTCGACATAGAGCAAGTCGCTATAAGCGGGGTTTTTCGTTCCGGTACTTCCCCACAACGGACGCTGCGCAACGGCTCCTTTTGCCTTCAATGTCTTCCATCGTGTTGATGAGAACACATCCTTGAACGCTTGATAAACATACTTGGTGTTTGCGACTGCTGCTTTGCCCATGATGGCCTGCATCGCAGGATCGTTCTTCTTTGCAAGAAGATCATCAACCAGTGTATCAATGCGACTGACGAATACACTTGCAACAGAAGCAACATCACGAACGGGAAGTCCGACCTGAACTCTCCGCTCCAACCCTGCAACGAATGCCCGCGTCACCGCCCGATAGCGATCAACAGAAAATATCAGTGTAACGTTGATGTTGATTCCCTCGCTGAGACACTGTTCTATTGCCGGAAGCCCTTCCTTTGTAGCAGGGATTTTTACCATAAGATTCCTCCTGCCGACGAGATTCCACAGAAGGCGTGCCTCTTCAATCGTTTCTTGCGTCATCCGGGCTTTTGAAGGGGTCACCTCTATGCTAACGTACCCGTCGCGGCGGTTTGTACGCTCGTACACCTCGTGCAAAACGTCGCACGCCATCTGAATATCAGTCACCATCAACGCACGAATAATCTCCGCAGTATCGATATCCGGGTTCCTGGAAAGCAATCCGGCAATCTGGTCGTCATAATCCGTGCTGCCTGAAATGGCCTTGTCGAAAATGGTCGGATTGGAAGTAACGCCAAGCAGTCCTTCGTCCACCATTTTTTTCAGCTGGCCCGATTGCAGAACGTTTCGGCTGATGTTATCATACCAGATGCTCTGCCCGAGCTGTTCCAGTTTCCGGATATTCGTCATGTCGATGTTCCTCACTGTACAATTTTATTGTTGCTGTTGTTCAATATCGAGAATTTTCTTCAGTCTCCGGACGTGCCGTTCTTCATTGGTAAATCGCGCTGCCAGAAATGCCCGCGCTATTTCAAGTGCGGGCGCAACTCCGATGACGCGTGAACCGAGGCATAACACGTTCATATCGTCATGCTCGACGCCCTGATGCCCCGAGTATGTGTCGTGCGCAAGTCCCGCCCTGATGCCTCTGATTTTGTTCGCCGCGATGCAAGCACCGACTCCGCTGCCGCAGACGAGGATGCCGCGTTCCACTTCCTGTGTTGCAACCGCCTTCCCGATTTTGCGGGCAAAATCGGGATAGTCCGAAGCCGTTTCGTCGAACGCTCCAAGGTCAACAATGTCGTGGCCGTCTTTCTTTAACTCGGCAATGAGTTGGTGTTTGAGGGCGAATCCGGCATGATCTCCCGCAAGGGCGATTTTCATGCAAGCACCTTTTTTGCTGCTGCGACCACGGCCCCGGCTGTGATGCCAAAGCCCTTGAAGACTGCATCAACCGGAGCCGACATGCCAAATGTTGTCATCCCCACAAACTCGCCCTGCTGTCCGATGTATCGTTCCCATCCCAACTTCATTCCTGCTTCAACGGCAACGCGTGCTGTAACGGAAGGAGGCAATACACTTTCTTTGTACTCCCCGGATTGTTTTTCAAACAGTTCCCACGAAGGCATGCTGACAACGCGGGCACGGATTCCTTCCGAAGAAAGCTGTTCGTACGCTTTGACGGCGAGCGATACCTCCGACCCGGTGGCAAGAAGTAATACATGCGGATTCTTCTCGCCGATCAAAATGTAGGCGCCACGTGAAAGGTTCGCAGCAGAAGCACACTTCGTTTGATCAAGAACGGGCAGTTTCTGCCGTGTTGTGGCAAGAACGACGGGGCCGTCACGATGTTCAAGCGCGAACTTCCACGCGTATGCTGTTTCGTTCGCATCGGCGGGACGAAGAATAATCAAGCCGGGCATGGCACGCAACGATGCGAAATGCTCAACTGCCTGATGGGTCGGGCCGTCCTCGCCAAGCCCGATGCTCTCATGCGTGAAGACGAAAATGGTCGGATATTTCGATAGAGCTGCGAGCCTGATGGAGGGTCGCATATAATCAGTAAAGGCGAAGAACGTCGCCCCGTACGGAATCAGCATGTCACTCACAGCAATGCCGTTCATGATGGCGCCCATGCCGTGCTCGCGCACGCCGTACCGGATGTAGCGTCCGAGCCTGTTCGTTTTGCTGAAATCCGTCGAGCCTCTGAATTTTGTATTGTTCGATGGAGTCAGGTCGGCCGAACCGCCGAGTACAAGCGGCAGCTTCGGCATAATTGCATCGAGCGTCTTCCCCTGGGCTTCACGCGTGGCAAGCGGCGTAGCCGGATCGAACTTCGGAACATTCTCTTTCCATATCATTTCCCAGTTCCCGGGGAGTTTGCGCTCCGTAGCCCGCTTGAATTCCCTTGCCAGGTCGGGATGCGCGTTCTCGTAACCGGCAAACAACGAGTTCCATTCCGCTTCTTTCGTGGCACCTTTCTCAACTTCTTTCCGGAATACTGCCAGCGCTTCATCGGGGATGAAGAGTTTCTTCCCGGTATCCCATCCCAGTTGTTTCTTCGTTAATCTAATCTCATCATCACCGAGAGGCGAGCCGTGAGCATCGGCGGTATCGTGCTTGTTGGGACTGCCGTACCCGATGTGTGTACGCAACTTGATCAGTGAAGGACGATTGTTTTCGTTCCGCGCTGCAATTAGCGCCTTTTCAATGGCGTCGAGATCATTGCCATCTCCGCCGACTGTTTGAACGAACCACCCGTATGCTTCGTAGCGCTTTGCCGAATCCTCCGTGAAGGCAAGATCGGTACTTCCATCGATGGAAATATGATTGTCATCGTAGAGTACAACGAGTTTGTTAAGACCGAGAGTTCCGGCAAGCGAACACGCTTCCGATGAAACACCCTCCATCAAACAACCATCTCCCGCTATCACATAAATGGTGTAGTCGATAACCGGAAAGCCATCACGATTGAAGTATGCAGAAAGATACTTCTCCGCCAACGCCATCCCGACAGCATTCGATATTCCCTGCCCCAACGGACCCGTTGTCACTTCAACCCCCGGGGTGTGTCCGTATTCCGGATGGCCCGGCGTTTTGCTTCCCCACTGTCTGAAATTCAGAATCTCATCAAAAGACAAATCATACCCTGTCAGATGAAGCAATGAATACAATAACATGCAACCGTGTCCCGCGGAAAGCACAAATCTGTCACGATTCACCCACTTCGGGTTGCGCGGGTTGTGCTTGAGATGGCGGGACCACAAAAGATATGCGGCGGGCGCCATTCCCATCGGCATTCCGGGATGTCCTGATTTGGCTTTTTGTATCGCATCAATCGAAAGACAGCGAATAGTGTTGATGCAAAGTTCGTCCGATTCGGTCTGGCTCGGATGCCTCGGAAGTTTCGAGAGTTTATCCAATTGATCAATTGTAATTGAGGGGGATGAACCGGAGGATACGCTTGACATTAAAAAATTCCTTGAAATTCATCTGGAATGTTGAAACTAAGTCCTCTAAAGATAGGCATTTCTTTATGATTTTCAATCATTTTGCCATTGAACTTGCTCGAACGGAAGGCAGGTCACATTTTTACATATATATTTTGTAAAAACTACTAAAGATGTCTGTCCTTATGTCCGATAATCTGTAAAGAAACAGGTAAGTTCTACATAAATCGGTCAAAAGCGTTACAACTCTTGCTCAAAGGTGGATGAGTTTGGAGAATTGTGCTGCTTCGAGTAAGTAAAGTTCACATTTGAGGGGGTATTTTATGGCAAAGAAGGATCAAACAATTCTGGTGGTTGATGATGAGGAAACATTCAGATATATGCTCTCGACCCTTATCTCCGGGGCAGGATACACGGTTGAAACTGCGTCGGACGGCATAGCCGCAATCAACGCCATCCAGACAAGTCTTTACGATGTGGTTCTCTGTGATGTAAGAATGCCGAAGGTAGATGGCATTGAAGTGTTGAAATTCATCAAGACAAACTATCCCCGAACGGAAGTTGTGATGCTTACCGGAACAGCGGACGTGCGGATTGCCGTTGAGTGTATGAAAACCGGCGCGTACGATCACATTCTCAAACCCACAACATCGGACGATCTTCTTTCAACCATTGAGCGGGCATTGGAACACCAGCAACTTATCCGCAACAATGCCGTGATGAAAACTGAACTCGAACGGTTGCAAGGCAACGGCGACATCATTGGCGAAAGTTCGGCCCTGCGCAGGGTGCTGGACGTTGCAGCAAAAGTCGCTCCGACCGAATCAACGGTCTTGATTCAGGGGCCGGGCGGTACCGGCAAGGAACTGATTGCAAACTACATCTATCAACGCAGCGAACGGTACGGATTGCCGTTTGTGACGGTCAACTGCGCCTCCATTCCCGATACACTGATCGAGGCCGAACTGTTCGGCTATGAGAAGGGCGCCTTTACCGACGCCCAGAAGATGAAACCGGGCATTGTTGAAATAGCGGACAAGGGAACCCTGTTCCTCGACGAAATCGGCGACATCAGCCCGATCGTGCAGCCGAAAATCCTGCGTTTCATTCAAAGCGGGGAGTTCCGTCGTGTTGGCGGCAACCAAATTCTGAAAGCGGATTGCAGAATTCTTTCCGCCACGAACAAGAACTTGAAAGAGGAAGTGAAAGAAGGGCGGTTCCGTGAAGATTTGTTGTACCGTCTGAACGTCATTACCATCGAGTTACCTTCATTACAGCAGAGGCGTGACGATATTCCGCTGCTTGTCAATTCGTTCCTCACAACGAAAATGAAAACCCGCGTGCCGAAGTCGATCTCCGACAAGGCAATCGAGGTACTGCTTTCGTACGATTGGCCGGGAAATATCCGGGAGTTGGAGAACGTTATCGAGCGGGCGGCGATTCTTTGCCAGAATAACATCATTGAACCGCGGGATCTTTCGTTGCCGAATTCGCCGATGACGCTTCCTGCCGCGACCGACCGCGACAGCAAGGTCGGCACGACAATTCCCTTAAGGGAAATCGAGCGCATGCACATCGAAGCCGTGCTGCGAAGTTTGAGAGGCAATAAAACCGAGACGGCGAAGATTCTCGGCATCAGTCTGAAAACACTCTACACGAAAATCCAGCAGTACCAGCTTCGCTGGAATTAGGCAGTTCCCCCGACCATTGCATCATTGGCACGCAACTCGTAGTTTATTGCAGCCAATGATGCAATGTGAATTGTTGACATGATGCCATCTCCTCCCCACTCCCTGCTCCGAAGAAAGTCATTCGTATCACTGCTCTATCTCTTCACCGCAATGTATGTATTCGGCGTGTGGGTGTGGAGTGCAGATACGCCGACAACGTCGTTCAACAGTGACCCGCGTTCAAAACTCTCTGAACTGATTTACGGAACGGCACACAAACCCTACGTGCAGCGAGTGCTTGTGCCGCTTGTTACCCGAGGCGTTTTCTCGATCGTTTCAGGCTCCGCCATTGATTCAATTGAGAAGAGTCTCCTTGAACTTCCGAAAGTTCAAAAGGAAACGGCACGATTGGGTTGGGAGACGGATTTCTTCATGGAATACCTCATCGCTCTCGCATTTGCATTTGCCACGCTTGTGGCATTTCCATTTGTCATTCGAGAACTCTGGGCGAGGCTTTACAATACCGACGAGTCGATTACCGATATCATTCCCCTGCTTGCCCTGCTGGCACTTCCGCCGATATTTCCAACGGGGCCGCATTACATTTATGACTTGCCGGCGTTGCTCCTTTTCACGTCAGGCATGCTCTTCATGATAGAACAACGATGGGCCTTGTTCTATACAATCTTCGCTCTCGGATGTCTCAACAAGGAAACGATGGTTTTGCTCGCGTTGCTGTTTGCGATGTTGTATAGGAAGGAAATGGGGCAACAGACCCTTGTTCTTCATCTAGTTGCACAAGCATTCCTTTTTGCCGTGATCAAGCTGATCATCATGAATGCATTCGCTGACAATCCGGGGCCTGTCATGGATTTTCACCTCAATCTCAATCTGCACATCTTGCTATCGGGGTACAATCTCGTCCCAATGATTGTCGCGGGATTTACTTTGTGGTTGGTTTTCAGCAACTACAACAGCAAACATGTTATTCTCCGAGCGGCGTTATTGCTTGCTGTTCCTCTCGGATTTCTCGTATTGGTGAGCGGCGTTATCACCGAACTGCGGGCTGTTCTCGAGCTGTATCCAATCGTCTTGCTGCTTGCGCTGCACACCATCTTCTTCACTCTATTGAAAGTTCCGTACCAGAAAGAGCCTTTCCCCATCAATCCGGCGACGGGCAGATGAGTAATTTGAATATCGAACACATCATATCTCTCGACTCCCCGCAGTTGCAACCATACCGCACACTCCGCCGTCCGCAGGATCATCTTGATCAGGGAATTTTTGTTGCAGAAGGTGAGAAGGTTGTCCGCCGTTTTCTTGATTCGGATTGGAAAGTAATTTCCCTCTTGTTAACCCCTGAATGGTTGGAAGCAATCGTTCCTTCAACCACAGAATCTAGGTTGCGCGCTGCACAGATTTTCGTTGGAGGAAAGAATCTGCTTGAAACGATTGTCGGATTTCCCCTGCATCAAGGAATCATGGCAGTAGGAGAAGTGCCACGTGAAGCATCATTGGAGGCAACAATTCAGCGACTTCCCTCCCCGCATTTTCTTGTGGCGTTAGATGGATTGGTTCACGCCGAAAACGTCGGTGTTGTTGTTCGGAACTGCGCCGGATTTGGCGTTGACGGCATTCTCATAGGCAAAACGACGGCAAGTCCGTACCTTCGACGGGCTGTGCGCAACTCGATGGGCGGGATTTTCAAACTCCCCTGCAAGCACGTTGATGATTTGGCTGTTTCACTTGCATGGCTGAAAAACAACTACGCCACGCGCATCATCATCGCAGACGCACACGCTGAGACAACCGTTGACAGGGCGAATTTCTCAGGCAACATCTGTATTGTGTTCGGAAACGAGGATGCGGGAGTTTCCGAAGAAGTAAATGCCATAGCCACCGACCGAGTGCGCATCCCGATGCACAACTCAACCGACTCCCTCAACGTCGCCAGCGCAAGCGCGGTGGTGCTGTGGGAGGGAAGGAGGGGGAGATAAGATGCGAGCAAAAAAAATTGACTACATTCATCAATCCAACCCGGCAGTCTCCTGTCGGCAAGTCGGGATTGAAGCGGACCAGATTGAAATTCTGATGAGACTCGCTACTTGAATTTCACCGCAATGCCAGAAGCTCCGTTGCCGTACTGCACGAATCCAACGACAGCGTCAGCTCCAATCTTCGCTGCTTCCTCCTTGATGCGTGCAATATATTTTGCTCCATTAAGTTCATTATGCAAGGACACTGCAACGCTCCCCAATTCAACATAAGAGCGGCCAATGTCCTTCGAGGCATATATTCTTATTGTTTCCGAAGCGGTGGCCTGTTCTGATGTAATGCCGGGATTCAAAGTACTGAAGCCGGCAGTAGAGCCGCAACCTGCAAGCAAGGAGCCCAAAACACAAACCAGGATGACGGAATATGATTTCATTACGCTTGCTCCTCACTGTTATTGATATTTGACAACCATCCCGTGAACTCCATAAATTGACTCATAAATAGGGATGAAAAGAATGAACCCGGAGAGAATAACGTGAACGTCACTGCGGCTGTTGATGATCGCATTACCGCCTGCACTAGCGGCTTTTTCTCTGGCAAACTTTGATGCTTCGTCAAGTGAACTGCCTCGCGCAAAGACATACCCGATTTCCGTAATCGGCTTATCCAAGCTCTCATTTGTTGTGATGAGAATTTTGGCCGGCTCAGTTGGCGGGAACATTTTTTCTTCGTTCGTAGGAGCAAGGATTACGGGCTTGACACATGCGACAGCAAAAATTGCAAGCGCAGAGATCACACAGGAAAGCAGAAATCGAGACATAGTGAGTACCTTTCGCTTATGGGAAAAGTTTTCTTATACAGTGACGCCTTTCGTTCGTTACCTATTCCATCATGCTCGGCTTCGTTCTCCGAGGTCATTGTCCAAACCGAGTCTACCAAATCAAAGAGACTACCATCGACATCACCGCAACAGCAAAAGCTTCCTCGTCTCCACAAACCCTCGTGCTGAGCCTGTCGAAGCACTCACGGCCTGCATTCTGTACAGGTACACGCCACTCGCAAACGCCGCAGCATTCCACGTAGCCGAGTACGTTCCTGGACTCATTCGTTCGTTGACGAGCGTTGCCACTTCGCGGCCGAGGAGGTCGTAGATCTTTAGCGTGACGTCACTGGCGATGGGGATTTGGAAGCTGATCTTCGATTCAGGGTTGAAGGGGTTGGGGTAGTTTTGGGAGAGGGAGAAGATACTTGGCATACTATCCCCCTCTTTAACCGCTGTTACCGTGTCGTAGAGACGCCAGTTTCCTTCGAGGTCACCGTGGTTTTGGTAAATCGAAAAATCACGAATGTCATCGACGCCACCTCCCAATATTCCTAAGTCCTCAGCAATTTCGAATCGCCAGTAAGCAACAAGTCCGCTGTCGGCCGTGCTGTAGTACGGAGGACCTAACGTATCGTTCATGGTCGACTGAATCTGCTGTGCGGTACGAGATTGATTCCATATTCTAACTTCATCAATGATCCCCGTTGAAAAGGTGTTCACATTGCCATAGATTGCAGCTCCTATCAGAACCTTGGCATCCGACATATAGAAACCTGCCGAGCCCCTACGTTTACCTCGCAGAACCCCGTTTACATAGATTCTCATTGTATCATCTGCCACGCTGTAGGTTGCAGCAATGTGGGAGAATTGTTCTAATGGCAACACGCTGTCCGCATATAATTCAGGAGCTCCGGTTATTCCATCAGGCGATATCATATACAACGGACGCGACACAATACTACCCGTGGCTAACCACCAGCTTCCTCGCACTGAAGCCTCGGTTTTCCATTTAGTCATGATTGGACCGTAATGTAAGCTTGGTCTTACCCATGTTTCTAGCGTAAGGTGTTGACCCATCCCCAAACTCTGGCTACTCGGGATTCTCATATACGCACTGCTTCCATCCAGCCAAAGCCCACGACCAAGAGGAGGCTGCGCAACAAGAAGCGAAGTCCAGAACAACAACAGCAACGAACAATGAAGTGGCTTCATTTGAACACTCAAGACTCTGGAACTGCTAAGAATCGTACGATTTCAAACTTCTATTCCCAAAAAAGTCGACTCAGTTTCAACGCAACAGCAAAAGCTTCCTCGTCTCCACAAACCCTTGTGCTGAGCCTGCCGAAGCACTCCCTGCTTGCAAGCGGTAGAAATACACCCCGCTCGCAAACCCCGCAGCATTCCACGTAGCTGAGTACGTTCCCGGATTCATACGCTCGTTGACGAGCGTTGCGACTTCGCGGCCGAGGAGATCGTAGACCTTTAGCGTGACGTCACTGGCGATGGGGATTTGGAAGCTGATCTTCGATTCAGGGTTGAAGGGGTTGGGGTAGTTTTGGGAGAGGGTGAACGTATTTGGATACTGCTCATCAGGTTGCTCAATAACAGTGATGATTGGTCTGAACCTCCACGTAGGCGACCAAGCGCTTGAATCAACCGTGTTTGCGGCCTTTACGTGCCAATAATAATAATCAGCCGACGGAAGCGCGTTAATCATTTTGAATGATAAGGAATCGATTGATGAAACATCAAGGACATTGTTCTGAAAAGTAGAGTCCGGAGATACTTGTAGACGATATCTCAAGGCGGCTGGGGAGATCCTCCATCGGAACTCTGGAGTTTGCCCTGTTCCAACGCTGTCATTTCGTGGGAAGACGGGCTGAGGCACGTGCGGCACTGAGTTGCTTGTAAAGACATTCACATCATCAATATGGAACCCCTTGAGACTGGGACAACCAAAAGTATTACAGAATCCTGTGAACGTAAAAGCAACGCGAATGCGTTTTCCAGAGAAACTTGTCGGTAGGGTGAGTAGAGGAGCTATCCAAGGTGTTGAAGTAGAATACGATGCCAACACTGTCTCTTGGCTCCATCTTCCTCTACCAGAATCCTCCACCACAGAGACTCCCGCACTGGTGTAGCCAGTTCTTTCAAGGGTATACCGAAAACGCAATAGTAAGTCTTCGTTTGTTCCGAGGGCGGGGACACCCATACTAGGTGAAAAAAGTCTAACGGTGTAGGACGATGCAGGCACATGGCGACGATTGAGGTTAGTGCCGGCCAAAATGGGCTTACTAGGCGGAACAACAAATGTATCTGTCCCGACGCGGAAAAGGCCGTAATTATCCCACCACTTGTCAGCATCTGCATCAACGGTCCAGTCCTGGTCAAAGTCCCAAGCAATCGGAAGACCGTTGTTTCGGAACCGAGACTTTACAACCCGAACATCGTCAATTCGCCACCCTCTTCCACTAGGACATCCAAAGGTATTGCAGAAACCGTACAAGCGGAACCCTATGTTCACTCTCCTTCCTGCATATTGTGAAATAATTATAGAAACATCCCTCCAGTAATCGAGATTTAGATTCGAATTGTACTCCACAGATACAGTCTGCCAGGGCCCTTGATTTCCTGCCGAGTCCAGCCTAACCGCAACATATGCCCTGCAATAGGCATTGATGTTGTACCAGTGAGTAAAACCTATTCTCAAGTCTTCATTGTCTGAAATTCCGGGCAAAAGGATTGGGGGGGAAACAAGATATGTATCGAATCCAGTTGCGGGAACGTCACCGTTAAGAACTCCACCGCCAATTTTTCCGATCCGTGCAACATTGCTTGGTAGTGTTGTATCTTCTCCGACACTCCATAACCCGTTCGTTACCTGCCACAATCCCGGCCCAAATTCAAAGTCCTCCAAGAAAATCACTGAATCTGGACTATTTTGACAAAATACTCTGGTGGCCTCACCTATGCACAATGACAGTAAGAAAACCAGTGCAAGCCCCCATTTCCTTGTGGTTGCGATCATTGCTGCCTCCTACTACTCATGAGAAACATTCTTTTACTCAAAATATTACTTGAATGAATATGAACATGTAACCACCCCCAAGGGTGGTATTGTGGCTAGGGAGTTTTAGGGGAGGGGGTGACCGCAATCGGTAGGATTACCGCGACTGCATCTTCCTATAAATATTCCTGATGTGAAACTTCACCGTGTTTTTTGCGATGAAGAGCTTGTCGGCAATGGCTTTGTAGCTGTTGCCCTGGTCGAGGAGGGTGAGGACTTCGTTTTCGCGGGTGGTGAGCGGCTCGGGGGGCGGGGCCTTTTGGAAATGGCGGATCACTTTGCGGGCAATGGTCGGACTCATGGGCGCGCCGCCATCTACTGCTTCCGAGATGCCGTCGAGAAGCTCTTCGCGGCCCGCACTTTTGAGCAGGTAGCCTGTCGCTCCGCGGGTAAGCGACTCAAAAACGTTCTCGTTCTCTTCATGCACGGTGAGCATGATGACCTCTGCCGCCGAGAGTCTCTCTTTGAACATCGCCACTGCATCAACGCCCGTCATATGTTGCCGCTGACCCGGCTTATCGAACCCGATGTCGAGCAGGATAACGTCCGGCTTGTCGCGGGCGATGTTCCTGAGTGCAGACTCGCAGTCGGGATATTCGCTGACACACTTGAAGCCCCTCGCTCCGTTGATGAGTTTTGCGATGCCCCGGCGAAAGGAATCGTCGTCGTCAATAATGGAGATTTTGATGGTCATGTCGCCGCTTTGTCTGGTCTATTCAGGACACGGCGGAGCCGTGTCCCTACAAAAACCCATCGGTAGGGACACGCCTCCCGCGTGTCCTATTCTAGAATACTGCTGCGATCTTCTGAGAGAAATATACCCCTCGCATCCGCATGGAAACCACCACCCGCAAGGGTAGTTTTGCTGTGAGTGTGACGCGGGTTCCGATGCCGTTTGCCGGCTCGACGGTCAGGCCGCCTCTGAGGAGGGCAGCCCGGCGTTGCATGTTGTCCAATCCGTTGATGCGGGTGAGGTTCTCCTTGCTGAATCCGGGACCGTCGTCAGCGAGCGAGGCGACAAGCAAGCGCCCTTCGAGTGTGAACGTGAGGACGACGTTTGTGCATCCCCTCGCATGTCTCGCAACATTGTTCATCGCCTCCTGAAAGATGCAGAGAAGATTCTCGCGCCATCGCATGTTGAGACGGATGTTCTCCGACTCTTCCGGAAGCGCTGCAAGAGAAAATGCAATATCCAAATGGTCAAACAACTTGCCGCCAAATCCTGCAAGATGAAGGGCGAGGTCACGCAACGAGCTGAGCGTGGGATCCTGAAGCCATGTCGCCTGACGAACACCGAGCGAAAGTTCGTCAATCAGTTTGGTGACATCCTCCAGCGTTCTTTCCGCGGTTGCGGAGCCGTTCTTGAGGTCCTGCCGGGCAGCTTCCGTTTGCACTTTCAGCGTCGAGAGTATTGCGCCTCCCCTGTCGTGAACATTTGCTAAAATCCTTCGATGCAGTTCCTTGTCACGTTTCCTTCTTCTCCACAACGACGTAATGGCAACAATTCCCAACACAAACGGCACACCCGTGAGAAACCACCACGCTACCCAAAAGGGCGGGGAGATAGTCACGAAAAGTGTTGCAGGATTCGTACTCCACACGCCATCTCTGTTTGCGGCTTTCACTTTGAATGCGTACTCGCCAGGCTGCAAATCCGTGTACGTCATCTCCCGTTGACTGTTGAGCACGTTCCATGTTGTGTCATGCCCTTCGAGCATGCATGAGTACCTGTTTCTTGCAGGATCCTGAAAATGAAGTCCCACAAAATCGAATGTGATTGTGTTATCGGAATGAGAGAGCGAAACCTTCTCCAGAGACGAAATCGGCACTCGGAAGTCAACCCTCTTTCCGAATTTTTTGAATCCCGTGATGAGTACGTCGGGAGAAACGGGGTTCATGTTCTCTGCAGGGCGGAAGCTGTTCAATCCCTGAGGCCCGCCGAAAAACATTCTGCCATCCTTCAACTTGAGTGTTGCACCGAGATTGAATTGGTTGCTCTGCAATCCGTCAGCCACGGTGTATGTTCTTACAAATCCCGTAGTCGGATTGAACCTGCACAGTCCGTTGTTTGTGCTGAGCCAGAGATTCCCGAAATCGTCGGCGAGTATGCCGTAGATCGTGTTATCCGGCAGGCCGTCCCTTTCCATGTAATGTGTGTACAATCCCCGAGTCTTGTCGAAACGCTTCAGCCCTGCGCCGTACGTTCCAAGCCACAAGATGTTGGTGTCAAAAGGGTCGGATGCAACGCAGATGACTCGTGTCTCTGGAAGCACGGGGTACTTTCCTTCTTCAAAGGTATGTTGCAGTTCATGCGTCTGTTTGTCGAACCTGAGAAGACCATCGTTCCACGTTCCGAGCCACAGTGAGCGTCCGTCATCACATATTGAAAGAACCCACCAGTTGGGATCGTTGCGAAGTCCTGAAGAAGGGAACCGTCGGAATTTCCCTGTAGCGAGATCTATCGAAGCCAATCCCCCTTGATTACTTCCCACCCACAATGTCTTTCCTCCATCCCCGTGGAGGGTGTAAACATTTTTGTCGTCTCCTCCGTTCGGCAACTTGGGAGGAATAACGGGATGCGAAATCTTCCGCGTCTGCATATCAACCTGCATCACGCCTCCGGAGAGCGTGCCGAGCCAGAGAAAACTCTCATGTTCGACGATTGCGCGTACAGGGAATTCTTTCAGGGGAGGAGTATAGTCTCTGAATTCTTTCTTCTCCTCATCAAGAACACACACGCCGTTATCGGTGCCCACCCAGATTCGACCGTCCTTTCCCTCCGAGAGTGACCAGACAGAATGGTCGCCGCGCAGAAGCTGGCGTGAGGAACTATGCTTGTATAACAAAAACTGCTCGTGTTGCCGTCGCACTGTTCTCACTCCATCTCCACCTGAACCAATCCAGAGCATACCGCTCCGATCCGCGAAGAGGGTTTCTATCTTACGAGTGATTTTTGGTTGCGGCTCGACCGGGGTAAGTTTCTTGGTTCCGATATCCAGCCGCGCCACCGAGCCATCTGAGAATCCGAAGAGGAGAATCGAATCGCCTTCCGGATACATCTTCAACACAGGGCCACCGGCGAATTGACTTGGCGGTGGAACGGGAAGTTGTGTGAAGGTACGAAATCGTTCCAGTTTGGTATCAAAAACTACGACACGCCCGGTGATCGTCGCTGCATACACGATGTTTGGGAAGACCGGGTTTGAAGAACTCAAGGAGATCAAAGAATTATGGCCGTTCTCTCTCGTATCGGATGAATCTACCAGGAATCTCTTTAGAACCGAAGCATTCGCTGACAGCATCGTCAACCCGACCTCCGTTGCCAACCAGATGTTGCCTTCGTTATCTTCACAGATTGCACGCACATTGTCACTGCGGTCGCACAGTGCCAAACGTGGTTGATGTGGAACCGGAAAGAAGCGGGTGAACGTCTGATTCTCAGCATTGAATCGGTTGAGACCATGCTCGGTGCCGACCCAGACCGTGCCTCGTGAGTCCTCGAAAAATGAGATAACTCCGTTATCGCTGAGAGCCCCGGGATTGTACCAATCGGCGCGCCATCGTTCGCATTCGCCCGTGTGTGTATTCAGCCTGTTGAGTCCGCCGTTGTCCGTGCCTACCCAAAGGACGTGGTCGGGCTCGAAGGAGGGCTGCAAAATTGCTGTAACGTAGCTTGAACTGAGGGTTTTCTTGTTCTGAGGATCGGAAACAAATTTCTGAATGGAATACCCGTCGTACTTGTTCAGTCCGCTTCTCGTTCCGAACCACATGAAGCCCCGGCGGTCCTGGTAGATGCAGTGAACATTGTTCTCGGAAAGGCCTTGATCAACAGTGAGATAAGTGATTTGTCCGCGCGCCGATGTATGTGCAAACAGTGACAGGCACGAAAGCAGAGCAAGGTGAGTTATAAGGAAGATTTGCCAGCTTGGCATTGCTTATCACCGGGTCAGTCAGAATTGTGATAAAAGCAACTACGGGAGCTACCCTTCGGTATTGAAGGACAGCGCAAAAAAAGGTAGTGCTGCAAAAAGAGAAAGTCAAGGAAAATTACAATGTCAGAAGCTGTCCCTCGAATTCAGCGCTTTGAGTCGATCGGTACCGGGTTGAGGCACACGACTTCTTCAGAAGGCGCTACGTTCGTGAGCGCATCGTTGAGTCTTGACCGAAGGGCATCACCATCTCCACCGTCAGGCAAGTCCATAAGCCTGCATGCACGACGGAGTTCTTCCGCTGAGCGTGTGGGGTCATTCACCCAATCTACTGCTGATTGTTTGGAAGGCATCTTCTTTCCTTCACAACAAAAAGAGCGGGACTGCATGCCCCGCTCCTTGTTTTCTACAACATGCAACTTTATTTCAGCAGAATAAGCTTTTTCACATCACCGAACGACCCGGCTGCCATACGGTAGTAGTATATGCCGCTGGCGAGATTGGCCGCATTCCACGTCACCTCATACGTACCCATCGGCTTCACGTCGTTCACAAGTGTTGCCACTTCACGGCCGAGCATATCGTACACTTTGAGTGTCACTTCACTCGTCTGCGGCATGCTGAACTTGATTGTGGTAGACGGGTTAAACGGATTCGGATAATTCTGCTCAAGCGCGAATGTCCCCGGCAATTCGTTTGTCGGCCGTACATCCGTAATAATGTTCGAGCCATCATAGAACACACCGGTGGGCCCGAGTTGCGAGTAGATCACACCGCCTCCGAATGCAGCCGCCCCGGTTCTGAAGCCGGCAACGCTTGGCGCAGTGGAAGTGCTGGCGTTGCGATTCTCATTCACAATCTGGCGGGCTGTGAACGGCGGATTGAATGCGCTCGTGTAAATGACGGTATCGCGCGACGGCCCCTTCGACACGTAGGCAACTCTGAACGCACTCTGCGCCTCCTGACAGTCAAGGTCCGCACGTTGCTGATTGTTGGCTTGAGGCTGGAGAATCTGATCCAACGTCCAGTTTGCAAGCGCCCACGCCCCCGTTGGACTGGTGGCATAGCCTATATTATCAACACCCGCCTGAGTCCGAGTAAACATTACCATCAGCGCGTTGTTTTGCCGGCTCGCCACAAAGCTGGTTCCAAACTCGGGATCCGCTGTGTTTGCAACATTGATCTGGCTCCACGTTGAGCCGGTTCCCAAACCCGAGAGCGGAATCCTCTGCATCCGGAGGTTCGGGTTGGTCGCCGTGATATCGTTCGTTAACACCACACCGATCGTGTCCGACCTGAAATTGTAGTCGATATCAAGATCGAAATCATTGAACGAGTTACGCGCCGTGTCCAATGCCCACGTCACTCCCCAATTTGTCGAAAACGACGCGAGTGCCTGGTTGCCGACACCGGTGGTCGAATCCACGTTCTGAAATGCGGCGTACCAGTACGTTAATCCGGCGCTCCACATGTACCCGTCGGAAACAACTGCGGGATTGATATGTCCCCTTCCTGCAGGGCGAGTAGCAATTCCGGTAGCCCTGAAGCCGGATCCATTCTCAAGACAGGAAAACCAGAACAACTGTCCGCCATATCCCGACGCTGCAGTCGTCCGGACAGCAGTAAATCCGAGAACGTGATTGTTCACTGAATCCGTGACAAAAAAATCAAATGAATGCCACTTTGTTGTTCCGCCGGGGGAAATATTGAGAAGGCGAGTCCACGAAAGCCCCTGATCAGTCGACCGGAAAACACAGATCGAATCCCTGTTGCTGGCAATGTATGCAACGTACTTATTTCCCAAACTATCAACGCGAAGCCTGAGGCTCTTGGTGTTTCCGGCTGTAAGCGGGCTCAAGATGTCCGCAGGTGAAATCGGAACATCTCCCGGACCCCAATCATTGGATGTCCCGTTCCCGTTTGATAAACCCGGAAGAACAGCATACGGATCGTCAGGAGCGGGAGCAACCCGGGAAAAGGCATTTGCATACAGGTGGTTGTATTGTGAGGTGAGGGTTTCGTACAGCGCGAGATTTTCGGCGCGGCGGGCCGCAACAATATCAGCCCAAAGTTGCGCTCGGGGGGATGTGTCGACAATTTCCACTGCTCCTATGCCTGCTTCACGCGCAATGTCCTCCGGTGTTTGGGCAAGCACGGGAGCGAAAGCAACTAGACAGATGAGCAAAGCTTTCGCCAATTGTGTCATGGCTTCTCCTTACGTGTTGTGGTTGGATGGTTAGTTGGCCGCTGTAGCGCGGAAACTCTCAACTCACTCAACATCTCATGCTCAAGCTTATCGACGCATATGCAAGGAACAATGTATTCATTATGTAAAAAGGAGAACTCATTTGCAAGCACATGGGTTCATTTCTGCCTCTCCCGGTAAAGTACTCCGGCCGTCCACACTGTTGCAGAAATCAACAGCCCCGGGTAGATTGGCTCAATTTCAAACGGATACAGTGCAGAGTTTCCAATTTCCCCCGTCCATCCAAGGAGCAGCCATGTTACCGAGCCGACCCAGCCGAACAGCATTGACGTAAATGCAAAACCGGACGATATCCTCAACCTTTTAGAATAGCTCGCCATCAGCGGAATCAACAGACCCGGCACGATAACCGTCCCGATCGTGTACCAAAGCTTGATGACGGAGGGGATCGCAATACTCAACGCTATTGAAAGCGCGGCGGTAACTATGAGCCCGGCCTTCGTGTAGCGCGCAACGTTCGAGTCATCGCCCTCATTCTTCCACCTCCACACAATATCACGCCCCAATGTCGTTGCGGAGATGAATGCCAACGTGTTGAGGCTCGACATGATTGTGGCAAGCATCCCGATGTAGAACATCCCCTTCGCAATTGGAGGGAGCGTTACTTCGGCGAGAAGAGGAAACGCCATAACGGGTTGATCAAGCAGAGGAAGCGCGGCACGGGCGTACAATCCTGCTGTTGCTGTCATCGCATCGAAGATGAACCAAAAGATGATAGATATGAGAATACCCCGTTGCGCGACTTCTCCTGACTTTGCAGCATAGCATCGTTGGTGAAATGCCGGATCCACCAGCGTCCACAACGCAATGAAGAACCACACCAACACGAACTGAATCGAATTCCCGCCGTTCCATGTCAGATGCAGATGCGGAACATTTCGTTGAATGAAATCGAACCCGCCGAACTTGTCGTAGGCGAACGGAATGATTACTGCGAAGCCGATGAACATGAGAACAAACTCGAACACATCAGTATTCACATCCGCCCGGAATCCGCCGAAGTACAGATATACCGTCGTCGAGATTGTGCCGATGAACAAGCAGGTCACGTACCCCCACCCTGTTACCAGTTGCAGCAACATGGCAAGCATCAGCACGTATGGTGCGGGAGTTGTAAGAATGAATGTGAGAATCGAGCCTAATATCGCCGTCTTGCGGTCGTATGATTGCTGGAGTTTATCGGGGATGGTGAGAAGATTGGACTCACGAATACGCCTGGCAAGAAACAGCGCAAACAGGAGGGCAAAGATGTAATACGGCACTCCTTGCACAACCCAGTTGGAGATTCCGTAGAGATACGAGAATTCCCCGACGCCGAGAATGCCACCGTACCATGTTGACACAAGCGTCATCACGAACAGCGGCAGGGTCAACGAACGACCTGCAAGCAGAAAATCGGCCGCTTCGCTTTTTGACTTTGAGAGAAATCCGATAAGAAGAACCGCGACAAAGTATGCCGCAATCAGCAGAAGGTCAACCGTGGAAAATGTTACCATCAATCCAACATCGTGAGTGGATTCCGAAGTGAAGGAACGATCATCAGCATCTTCCCTCTCTTTATATCAACAGAGAAGGGAGATTTCACAACGACGTTGCTGACGCCTATCTCCCCCACCTTCATCGAGGCATTAAGAAGCCGATAGCGCAAACCGCGCAGCGTAATCCCTGCACATTCACCGAACGGCACAAGGCTGATCGTCGTTCCGATCTTTGCGCTCAGGCGTTTCTTCTTCTCAAGAGGCATCGCCAACCACGAATCGCCGACCAAGGATATGTCCAGCGAAGATGTGTAGTTCCAGATAATCGAAAGATTGCCGAGCGTATGATCGAGCCTTTTTCCGGTGGCAGCAACTATTATGGCTTTCCTCACCTTAATTTCAGCCAGAAAATCCAGCGCCTTTTCGAGGTCAGTATTATCCTGACGCGGAACGTGCAGGAGTTGTGCTGCGGGGAAGTATCGCACGGTTTGTCTCGTGACAGAATCAAGATCACCGATGATGACATCGGGCCGGATGCCGAGCGAACGGGCAACATTTGCCCCGCCATCAGCAGCAACGATGACGTTCGAGCGACGGGCAAGCTCGTGTACGAGTTTGCGTCCCGGCGGTTCACCGTTACAGATGACGAGCGCTCTCCGGAATCGTGATGAGGATTGCTTCATAAGTTGATTGCCATGCTGAAGAAGATGTTCCTTTCCGCGCCGACAAAGAAATCCTTTCCCTCGCCGTACGTTGCGTAAAAACTATCGAAGATATTGTTGACATGCAGCTTCAGTTCAACTCCGATATCGCTCAGCACATTTTTCATAGAATAGCTTACCAGCGCATCACTGACAAAATACGGATCGACGGTGTTTTGTTCATCCCTGAAGTTATCCGTGTACTGCTTACCGACGTACCGGCCTGCAAGTGACAGCAAAAGGTTTTCGTACCTGTACGTGAGCCGGAGATTTCCCAACACATCGGGGAAGCCTGCAATGGGATTCCCTTTCAGATTGAGAGGAGGGCTGGTCGAATAGTCCGTGTGCCGGACAAACCTGTTGCGGCTGAATGTTGCATTGCCGCTCACTTCAAGTCCGTCGATCAGGCTTGCCCGAAGGCTCAGTTCAATTCCGATATGCCTTGTGCGATCGGCATTTCCGGTGATCGGCTGGCCGAAACGATCCACCTGACCGCTTTTTACGATCTCATCTGAAAATTCCATCCAGAAAACATTTGCCATAACCTTCACCGTTTCATCGGAGAATCCTCCACCCAACTCGACATTCAACAAGCGTTCGGGTTTCACAAGCGGCGAGCCGAAATCAAATCCGCCGGCGGCTTCCGGCGCAAACTGCGGAACAATGGCTCCCCACGATTCGGGGGTGCTTGATTCTGCCGCATCGTACAGGTTCTTCAACCGCGGCTCCCGCGATGTGTATGCAACACTGATGTAGCTATTCCAATTCTCGTCGAAGTTATGGTTGAGTCCTGCACGGGGATTTATGAAATGATACGGAACTGAAAAATTCGTGCCGACATATTTCTCATCATACAATCTGTACCGATTGTACGCATACTGCACGCTGATCATTCCGGTCCAGTCGGGTCGGAAACGATACAACTCTTGCGCGTACAGAGAAAAAATGTCCTTTCCCCCTTTGTAATCGTAGTAACGGTAATTTTGAGGAAGTGAAACAGGAAGCAGATCGGCACGTTTCAAATTCCCCCAATGATCGGACCGGTGAATGCGAAGCTCCGAGCCGATCACCAGTTCGCCGTTATCATGTTTTAGTGTCACACGCGGCAACCAACCCCATTGTTTGTTGCTGACGACGGCGTGGATAAGCGCCCTCGACATATACAGCGTGTCGGGATCGCCCGTTATGTCGAAGCCGTTTTGTCGCGTAATGCGAAAATACGAATACGGGGCCCACGATCCGTCATAGTCGAAGAAGCCATCGCCTGTGACGAGAAACAGAGTATTGTTGAGTGTAAGATTGTCGGACAACCGCCATTCGTGGAACAATTCGTAATGCGGTTGGGAGAAATTCTCGATCTCATCGTCGCCTTGAATCGGATTGGCGCGGCGCTTCTCACGATTCTTCACGTCCTCTTTCGGGATGCCGTAATACGCGAGATGGTCGGAAACCGGCCCTCCGTAAAAATTCACCTGCGTCGTCATTTCTTCATCATAACGAATCAGGCCAAGGAAGTAGCTGTTGAAATCCACCCACGAACGTTCGCGATAGCCGCTACTCAAGATTTTCGAGAGACGGCCATGAATGGCGTATTGGTTGTCGATAAGTCCCGAATTGAACGATGCTGAGTAGCGGCGTGTATTGTAACTCCCGACGCCGCCGGAGAACTGAAAAAGCCGCTCGCGTCCGAAGTTATTCGTGACGAGATTCACCGAGCCGCCGATAGCAGGAGAGCCGTAGAATGCGCTGCCCGCTCCGCGTTGAACCTGAATATCCTCGACGCTCGCAGCAATGTCCGGCATATCGAGCCAGTACACATTATGATCTTCGGGATCGTTTTGGGGAATGCCGTTTACCATCACGGCAATACGCCGCGCATCGAAGCCGCGAATGTTCAGATATGTATAGCCGATACCGTTGCCCGCTTCAGAATAGAATGTTGTGGAGGGAAGTTCGGAAAGAAGGACAGGAATATCCTGCGTTGAATACCGTTCGCGGATCTGTTCCCGTTCGAGAGTTGAGAATGTTGCAGGCGTTTCCCGTTCCCTTCCGCGTGTAGCGGAAACGACTATCGGTTGGCCGACAATCTCCGATGGAGAAAGTGAGAATGTAAGGGACGCAACACCGCCGCCAACCACGACAACTTCCTTTCTCAGCGCAGAATACCCGACAAATGATGCACGCAATTGATATGTCCCGGCTTTCACATTCCCAATTGTGAATTCACCGTCGGCATCAGTTGTCGAGCCGAGAGAGGTTCCCCTGATCGTGATGTTGGCCCCGAGCAACGGATTCATCGTCGATGCGTCAACAACTTTCCCCTTGATTGTGCCCGTCTCCTCTGCAAACGAAAAAGCGTAGAGGAGAAATGAACACAGCACAATCTGCAAAGTGGTTTTCGTTCGTCTCATAATTCCTTTCTCCAAAAACAAATGCCGTTTCCCGTTGCGAACCTGCAAAAGGAAACGGCAGAAAAAGAAATCAAGAACGAACTTGGTTCCGTTTCCCTACGCCGGTATTGTCCGGATCAGGTTCTTAGGGTTTTATCTCAGCCCCGTCCCGACGAAGTCGGGATCGGTACACCCCTAACGGTTTTCTGTTATGAATATACACCATTCGCACCGCGAATTCAACTTCACAGGGTACAACTCTTGACTCTTGGCGCGGAGCTTCTTAAGTTGATTCCAGCATATCGTGGCTCGGGCCGAACCCCCTTTTCGATGCCACGCCTTTCTGTACGAGTTCTTTACGTAGCCGCATCTCCAATAAATCCCGGATGCATTTCCCTCTTACCAGAAATGAGGAGCCCTATGAACTCTTTCTCTGTTCTCTTTCTCATCTTACTTATCGCAATGCACGCAAGGGCTGAGTCCCCTTTTGCAGCGCCGGATGATACAACACGCGGATACTGCAGCCTGAGCATCACGTCTTCTCCGCCGGGAGCAGAGGTGTTGCTCAATGGGAAGATTTTCGGTGTTACCCCGATCGTGTGCGGCGATCTGCCGCTTGGCAAGCACATATTGCGTTTGCGGCTCGAGGGCTTTCTGGATCATACCGACACGTTGACGTTTGATTCGGCTAAAGTGTTCGTCAGAGATATCCAGCTCATTGAGCCCGGAACGTTGACAATTACTTCCGACCCTCCGGAGGCGGATGTGATTATTGACGGCTCGAACATCGGAAAGACGCCGATTGCCGGACTTCGCATGAAGCCGGGAATCATCTTGCTTCGCGTGACAAAAGTGCATCATACCCCGTTCGAGCAGAGTGTTGTGATCCAGCAGGACAAGGAAGCAAATATTGCCGTTCAGCTTCTGCGAAGGCAAGGTTCGTTGACGGTTCACGTCACGCCTTCAAACGCCGACGTGTTTGTTGACGGAAAGAATATCGGGAAAGGTTCGATCGAAAATTATGAACTTGAAGCCGGCAGGTACTTGATCTCTGTTGAGGAAGGCGGCCACAAGCTGCAGCACAACATCTTCGTTCCTCCCGGTTCGAGAGTGGAAGTACAGGCAACGGTCAACCAGTATTCTCTCGCGGCCTTCCGGACATCGCTTCTGGCCCCGGGCTTGGGACAGTTCATGGACGGAGCGGCTGCAAAGGGAATCGCTATGATGGGAGCCTTCGCTGGAAGCACATCATTTCTGATTGCTTCACTCAGCGACTACTCGACAAAGCAAGAGAACTACACACTTCTCCGGCAGGCATACCGTTCGGCAAACACGGAGGCGGATGCACTCGCCGCCGGAACCAAGGCGCTGGCGGCTCATCAGGATATGGAATCGAGTTTCAAGAAGCGGAGAACGGCCATCGTGCTTATCGGCGTGGTGTATGCAGCAATAGTTCTCGATGCGTATCTGCATCACACGCGCGTCGGGAGTTTCGAGGCTGTGCCTCAGAAACTCTTCTCATCTCTGCACCCTGTCCTTTCCGCCGATGGGCATTCGATGTCGGTCGGCATTCAATTGAACTTCTGATTCCCGAGGTGACTCATGAGATTCCGCTCTGTTTTCAGCCTTCTCTTTTGCCTCTTGTTCTGGCAAACATCATGTACACTGGAAGATTTCCAACTGGATAATCCGAAAGACCCCAACTCGAATCTTTACACCCCGGAAGCAGCATCTATATGGGGATTTCCCCTGGTCAATGCGGAAGGAATTTACCTTTCAATGATACTGCCAAATTCGAAATATGTATCTTCCCTTGTTTTCGAACGTCGCACGGCGAATCAACCATACACGCGCATTGCAGAAGTCGCGGGAACGGTACGGGTGTACACCGACACGAATGTCACGGCCAATGTGGCTTACACATATCGAGTCTCGTCCGTCTGGCAAGGCCGCTCTACCGTATCGAACGAAGTCACGGTCACCTGGCAGTTCGCTCCTCCAACCAACGCATCCGTTTTCGTCCCTATGATGACAGCCGGAGTGGGCGTATCCTGGGCGACGTATTCGGGTTTGGCAGCCGGCTTCATACTGGAACGCTCGGCCAACGGATCAATCTTTTCAGAGATTGCGAGGATTCCGAACAACACAAGAACGGCTGTCGACTCGACGGCAACGCCGGGGAATGTATACTCGTACAGGGTTCGCTCTTTTACATCGCGCAACGTGAGCGAGCCATCGAACATTGTTCGCGCACAGTTCCTGCCTATTGGTCTTCACACTCTTCCGACAAAGACCTTGGTTGGCCCCACTTCCTCGTTGGCGTTCTCACCTGACGGGAGTCATTGGGTATCCGGAGCTGCCGGAACGTGCCATGTGTGGTCCTTGGGAACATCGTCTCAATTGCTCGAGCTTCAGAATCCGGGTATTACATCCGTTGCCTCGAGCGGAGCCATGGTGGCAGTGAGCGGTTCAACAAGGTCAATTGCATGCAGATTCGAGCCGTTTGGAACCCTGGTCATTACCCCTGCCGTCCGCGGAAATGCAATTACTTTTTCGCCCGACGGTGCCCACATTGCCGCGTGCATCACGCAAGGGGTTGCTATTTCGTTCTCCGGATCCGGGGCACACGTACGGACAATCGCGTACGATTCAACGCGTTCTGTAGCCTATCGGCCCGACGGCACCATGGTTGCGGCAGGAGCAGACGGCGGAGTCGGCCTCTGGATGGCTGCATCCGGAAGCCTTGTTCGTTCCATACCGATTCCAGGCAACACGAGTATTCGCGTCGGGTTCTCATCCGATGGCACCAAACTTGTCAGCGGCGGAACTGACGGTATCGTACGTATCTGGGATGTCGTCAGCGGCACAGAGGTTCTCTCTTGGAATGCGGGTGAACCCATCACAGCATTCTCCGTCAAAGGACAGAAGGTGATAACTGCGGGAGCCCATGATGCGAGATTGTGGGATCTGGCTTCGGGCACTATTGACCTGGCGTTTTCAGGCGGGACGTTGATACCAACTGCGGTCGATATCTCAAATAACATGCGGATTATCATGGTTGGATATTCGAATGGGACGGTAAAATTCTGGTCATTGGGAAATCATTGGTGGCCTACTCCCTAATAAGGAGGATTGCCACCAAAAGCGAATTTCATCACTATTTCCAATTCTATTTGACAATTTTCGTTCTTTTTGAATTCTGATGTCCCGAGGTGACTCATGAGTTTCCGTTCTGTTCTTCATCTACTTGGCTTTTGCTTGCTGATGCAGACATCCTGCACGATTGAGGATTTTGCATGGGATAATCCCATGGACCCCAATTCCGAACTGTACCAACCCAAGACGCCGACTCTGTTTGCACACCCGCTCGTCAATCTGGAAGGAATCAGACTCGTGGTCTATGTGCAAAGCCCCGCTTACATATCCACGTTTCTGATTGAGCGGCGTTCAGGCGGCGGGGCGTTCGCGCGTGTTGCAGAAATTCCCGGGGGAGATCGCGAATACATCGACACCACGATTTTGACAAACACCACGTACACGTATCGCGTAACCTCCTTTTGGAAGAAGAACTCAGCCTCTTCAAATGAATCATCCGCTACATGGATCTTCTCTCCGCCGACGGGGGCCGCGTTCTTCGTCCCTATGTCAACGGCCGGAGTCGGCATGACATGGACGCTCTATTCCGGCTTCGCCAGCGGATTCATTCTCGAACGGTCTGCGGATGGGCAGAATTTCCATGAAGTGTCCAGACTGCCGACCGATGTACGAATTGCAGTAGACTCCACTGTGACGCCAGGCAACCAATATTCATATCGTGTTCGTGCATTCACTCCACGAAGTATCAGCAATCCTTCAAACACGGTTCGCGTACAGTTCCTGCAAGCAGCGCTGTATTCACTACCGCCAAAGCACTTGCCCTCATCGGTCACGTCGGTTGCATTTTCGCCCGATGGAAGGCATTGGGTATCCGGCTCGGGAGAGTTGTGTCAGACGTGGACGTTGGGAACTTCGTCCCAAGTTGTGGAAATGCTGAACCCCCTTGTCACGGCAGTTGCCTCATCGGGACCCATTATTGCGGCAAGCGGAACAACCCGCTCGATAGCATTGAGATTCGAACCGTTTGCAACCATGGTGATTTCTCCGGTCGTTCCGGCAAAAGCCATCGCATTTTCCGTGGATGGTTCGCGGATCGCCACGTGTACCGTCCAGGGAGTTGCAATCTCCTTCTCCTCGTCAGGAAGCGACTTGCGTTCGTTCCAATATGACTCAACCCGCTCGGCGGCATTTCGTCCCGACGGGTCAATGTTCGCCGTCGGCGCGGATGGCAGAGTCGGAGTCTGGCTGGCAAGTGCAAATACGTATACTTTCGTACACAGTATTCAGGTTCCCGGCAACAACAATATTCGGGTCGGGTTCTCCTCAGACGGAACCCGGATCATTGGTGGCGGTACCGACGGGATAATTCGGGTCTGGGATGCGGTCGCCGGCACCGAAGTCAACTCGTGGCACACCGGCAGCCCGATCAAGTCCCTTTCATCAGTGGCTGGACAAATATTGACTGTCGGCGGCTCCGATGCTCATTTGTGGGATTTCAACAGCGGAACGCTTGATCATACCTTCCCAAGCGGAGGATTAACGCCGACAACGGGTGACTTGTCTACGAATGGCAGGTTGGTTCTGGTCGGACATTCGAACGGCACGGTAAACCTCTGGTCGTTCGGAAATCATTGGTGGATAGTGCCCTAAACAGGCCTATGTCTCCTGATCAAACCCCGGTCGGATGAATTTCCTGGCATCAGGAAACTCTTGCTCAAGAGACTTGCGCATTTGTTCAAGCTGCACAATGACGTCCCACAAGGCATCGGACTCGGAATGCAAATGCTGCGTCAATTCATGCCACGCCTCACAAGAGCGGTCAATGCAAATAAGCGCCACTTTCGTCGAGCCGTTGATGTAGTGTGAATCTCCTCCCACTATTCTTCTGGTGGCCAGAGCGTCGATCACCTTTTCAAGGATCAGGCTTCGGTAGCGGTAAATGACTTCATTCGCATTTTCGATGGCATCGAACGTCGAACGCGGATCGCTAATTCCCATCTCGTCCTCGCTTTCCAGCTCGTCGGCTTTTTCTTCGTACACGCTTCTGCTCTTTTCAAACCACTCGCCGACAAATGTGCCGTATCGCAGAACCTCGATGGCAAGCGGAAGCTCCCGCACTTCAAGGCACATATCCTTGTACACCTGCCGGAATGACTGCAACTCCTCGTCGGTGAAATTCAGCCCGTCGTCACCCAGGATCTCTTTCATCGTCTCGATGGAAAGAATGTACGGTTCTTCTATTGCATCAAGAAACTCTTCCACCGTCTGGTACGTCCCCTCCCTCAAGGGGCCTTCGTCCATTGCATAGGCATAGCAGCGTTTGGTGAACGCGCATCGTTCACACCAACGATCACAGTACTCGTCAATGCCCTTGATGAAGGGTGATTGCCTGTCAGCGGTTGAGTCTTCATTCGCCATTGTCAGTCCATATTGTGTTGAGATGGTGGGAAGCTGTCAGGAATTCAACAACGCCCTCGCCGCCTCTTCGCCCGTCACCACCGCGCCTTCCATGAATCCCTGCCAGTCTGCAATATGCTCGCCCGCAAAGAACACCCGCCGGTGCGGCTTCGCCAGAACGGGCTGAAGTGTAAACCACTGATCCTTCCCGTAGATAGCATACGCCCCCATCGAATGCGGGTCGTTGCCCCAGTAGTAGTTGACTTGCCGGACAATCTTTTCGGATACATCGCCGAAGCCGGGACGCAGCGCATCGGCGATGATGCGTTTGCGGTACTCGTTGTTCTGTCGCGCAATCACATCCGCTTTGTCGCCAATCGAATACGAAATCAAAACACCTTGTGCTGACTGCTGGCTTTTTGTGGCGTGATAGAAGTAGTGGGCGTTAGAGTCTGTAAGAAGATCAAATGCCTCGTCCTGCCAGAACCGTTCGTTGAACAGGACGGCATGTTTGTTAATGCGGGAATATTGCAGTGCATTCAACGCCATCATTTTCTCTTTCGGTAATTCCGGTGACCATTGAATGCTGCCGATGGCAAATGTTGGAATCGTGCAAATGACGAAATCGCAAACGAATGTCGAGCCGTCTTCGCATGTAACGGTCGTTGATTTGCTCTCCTGCTTCACGGAGGTGACCTTGTGCTGCAGCTTGACTTTATCGAGTCCGATGTTCTCCGCCATTGCATGAGGGAGCCGGCTGTTGCCACCGCGGATTTTCAAATCCATTTCATTCTTCGGGCTTGATTCCGCATATTCGGTGATTGCCGGATAGCCGGACACATGCCGGATACTCTCGCCGAAATCCGTGCTATCGGCAAGTTCCCGCAAATCCAAATCACGCTCATTGATGCCGTGATTCACCAAATGGCGCCACCAATCTGTTCTATCAAGCCCCCGCTTCTGTACTTCCGACATCTTCCCGAAATCCGCCAACAACTTCTCGAACTTTGCATTCCATTCTTGCGAAAATCCCCACTTCCCGGACGGCGAGTATTCGTTTTTATAGATGAGATGGGTTTCGAATTGATTATTGAAGAGTTCGAGATTGAATTCCTTGCACAAAGCAATGACTCGTTCGTGCGAGTTGCCGACCCATTCGGCGCCGAGTTCGATGGTGAGTTTCTTCTCATCATCGATTTCATGGGAGAGAACCCTGCCGCCGATTCTGTTGCGGGCTTCAAGAACAACAACCTCGATGTTCTGCTTCGTGAGTTCGTATGCCGCCGAAAGTCCGGCAAGTCCTGCGCCGAGCACAACTACACGGGGCTTCTTGTTCTTTGCCTGAGAGAACCCTTTGTCCGACAGCATCATGCCGGCAGAAAGGATTGCGGATTGTTGCAAAAACTCGCGGCGGGTACTCATACGGAAGCCTCCGTGAATATGATTGTAAGAGAACGTTAAATTGAAAAGAAAAGGCCGGTACGCAAACAAACGTACCGGCCCAAATCTACAACGTGAAGAGTTGGATTGCAAGATGCAGCCCGATGTTTTCCCTATTCGGTTTTCTTCAATACCCGCGCAGAAACAAACGACTTGACGGTCAACGCTACGAACGCCAGACAAATTACTGCCATAATAGATTGAGCAATTGCAGCTTCCGGACGATCAATGGCCTCACCACCCATCATTCGAAATACCTTCCAAATTCCGCCAACTGAACCGATAAATCCAAGTAATCCCACAACTGCGGCAGCGTGCATTGCATGTTTTCGCATGTTTTCGTTGCGTGCAATGATTCCAAAGGTAAGCAACAACAAACCAATAATTGCGGGGATCAAGGCTGTAATTGATGCTGCTCCTGTAGCAATGTAACCGACAATTCCGAGCACAATCAACACGACTCCAAAGCCGACTGTGGTATTTGCCATTGTATTTCTTCTCCTATAAATGTTATATAAAGAAAACCGCGAGGTATTGGACGACTATATGATCTGAGGTAGAACGTGGAGAACATCCGAAAGCGATTGTTCAACATGAAGCGCAAACGCAACAACATCTGCCCCCGGGGGCTTCAGATCCGGCACGATGATCACCGACATGCCGGCGGCATGCGCCGATCGGGCACCTGCATCCGAGTCTTCAAGAACAAGACACCCGTTCGCGCTTACGTCTAATCGTCCGGCTGTCTCAAGATAAATGTCGGGGGCAGGTTTACCCCGATGTACGTCGTCGCCTGAAACGACAACCCGAAACCGTTCGAACAGTCCCGTTCGCTTCAACTTCATTGCCGCGCGTTCCCGCGTTGACGATGTTGCAACAGCTTTGCGAATCCCCCTCCCGTCTAAAAAATCAAGCAACTCAAGCAATCCCGGTTTTAACGGTATGCCGACGTTGATGATATGATCGTCCGTGTATGAGAGACGGAGTGCCTTCAACTCATCCAAAGCCACTTCCTCGCCGAGATTCCTGCGAAGAATTGCATCCGAGTCGGGACCGGTTCTGCCGATCATTTCATGCACGACGTGCTCGGTCAGCGGATAGCCCATTTCGGAACTTGCCCGCAACCATGCATCGGAGGCAATCCGCTCGGTATCAATCATGAGACCGTCAAGGTCGAAAATCACCGCCTCGAATTTCGTTCCGGGCATTCGGCGGTTACTCCCTCATCAGTTTTTTGTACTTGATGCGATGCGGCCGGTCGGCGTCGATGCCGTACCGCTTCAGCATATCCTCGTGATATTCGGAGTAGTTGCCGTCATACCACACAACTTTGCTGTCGCCTTCAAAAGCAAGAATATGCGTTGCGACACGATCGAGAAACCAGCGGTCGTGGGAAATAACAACGGCGCAGCCTGCAAAGTTCAGCAACGCTTCTTCCAGCGCCCGTAACGTGTTGACATCGAGATCGTTTGTCGGTTCGTCGAGAAGCAGTACGTTTGCGCCTTCACGCAGGACTTTGGCAAGATGCACACGATTCCTCTCGCCCCCGGAGAGGATTCCGACCGGCTTCTGCTGATCTGTTCCGCTGAAGTTGAAGCGCGCAACATACGCTCGCGAATTCATTTCACGATTGCCGAGCATGATCAAATCTTCGCCACCGGAAATTTCCTGCCAGATTGTTTTGTCCGGATCGAGCGGGCGGTTCTGATCGACATAGCCGAGCTTGACTGTATCACCGATTGCAAATGTACCGGAGTCGGGTTTTTCATCCCCCGTAATCATTCTGAAGAGCGTTGTCTTTCCTGCACCGTTCGGGCCGATAATGCCGATGATACCGCCGGGCGGCAGCATGAAGCTCATATCTTCGTAGAGAAGATTTTCGCCGTAGGCTTTGGCGACATTCTTTGCCTCGATCACCACGTTGCCCAACCGGGGGCCGGGCGGGACGTAGATTTCGATCTCCTCGTTCCGTTTGTCTTTTTGCTCGGCGAGCATTTTTTCGTAGGCGGCAATGCGCGCTTTGCTCTTGGCGTGACGCCCTTTCGGATTCATCCGGACCCATTCCAACTCTTCCGCTAATGCCCTCTGCCGCTTCGATTCCTGTTTCTCTTCAACCGCAAGTCGCTGCCGCTTCTGCTCAAGCCAGGACGAATAGTTACCCTCGAACGGAATGCCCTCTCCGCGATCCAATTCCAAAATCCATCCCGCAACATTATCAAGGAAGTAGCGATCGTGCGTCACCGCGAGAACCGTGCCTTTGTATTGCGCAAGATGCTGCTCAAGCCATCCGACCGACTCTGCATCAAGATGGTTGGTCGGTTCGTCTAACAGAAGCACGTCGGGTTCCTCCAGAAGCAAACGACACAGTGCAACACGGCGCCGTTCGCCACCCGAAAGAACTTTCACGGGCGTTTCGCCCGGCGGACATCGCAATGCATCCATCGCTTGCTCGAGCTTGCTGTCAAGATCCCATGCATTGAGATGATCGATCCTCTCCTGCAGCTTTCCTTGTTTCTCCAGCAACGCATCGTAATCCGCGTCGGGCTCCGAGAATTTTGCGCTGATAGCTTCGTACTCTTTCAGCAACTTCACTGTATTTGAGACGCCTTCCTCGACGATATCCTTTACCGTTTTTGAGTTATCGAGTTCAGGTTCTTGAGGGAGATAGCCGAATGTGATCCCTTTCTGTGCTGTAATGTTGCCGAGATAGTCTTTGTCAACACCGGCAATGAGCTTGAGCAGAGTACTTTTTCCGGCGCCGTTCAGGCCGAGCACACCGATTTTCGCCCCGTAGAAGAATGAAAGGTAGATGTCTTTGAGAATTTGTTTGTTGGGCTTGACGACTTTCCCGACCCCAACCATCGAGAAGTTGATCTTGTTGTCACTCATGAAGAAATGGATTCCTGATTTTTGAATTGTTCAATATAACGAAAATGAGGGAAGGGAGAAAACGCTGAAGGTGACGAAACACAAACCCCGCATCGCTGCGGGGTTCAGTTATTGAAGCAACTCCGTTAGGGCTATTCCTTTCCTCCCCACAACAACTCAAGATCACGAAATGCCTCAACTGGTATTGAAGCAATCGCATCAGCAGGGATTTTGCCGGGCGGACAAGGGATCGCCGGGATTCCCGAGACATGTACCATCGCGAGACTCATGCCCCAAGTCGCGTTGATGACCTTGATGAACTCGTTGGCCATCACCCCGGCTCCACGAGAAGAAGGATGAACGCCGTCAAGACTGAACAGTCCGCCGGTGATATAATCCGTTGTGAATCTTTGCCCGCAGGAATAGAATCCATTTGCCTTCACGTTGTTGAAGAATGTATTGATGTCAACAAGCGCTGCGCTGTTGGCACTTGCAGCGGCTGCAATCACCGCGTTGAAATCGGAGATAGCTGTCGCGGCAATAGCCTGCTCATCTGCGTCGAGTGTCAACGCATCGGGCCACGGGTTTTGCGGATGCACCCCGAACGGCTTTGTTGTATCAATGCCTGCCGGCAGCGCCGGGTAGTTCTTGTCCCGATACCACTTGCCTCCGGGCTGGCCAACAAGCGAGGCATACGTGCTGCCGGCAAGTGTGAGCAGCGGAGCGTTGGCTTCCGAGCACCGCGTGGAATCAAAGGCAACACCTGTATTGCCATGCTTCTGATAGCGAAGATATACTCCCGACGGCAATGATGCAGCTACCTTCTGTCCGATGGTTGTGAAAAACGGAATGGCGGTTACATTGGGAATATTCGCCACCACAATCTTTGCATTCGGCAAAGCGGCCCTCAACGAGTCGAGGGCTGCCCTGTACAAAGCGGAGAAGAATATACGTGGAGTAGGCGAACCCGGCGATACACCGCCGCTTGTTGCATAACCGAGAACGTCGTTGTTGCCGAGCCAGAATGTTACTAGATCGGGGTTGAGCGAGCGGGCCTGAGCAAGAATGCTCTTTCCGAATGCCGCCGAACGGAGAATGTATGGGAACATGAAGTTGTTGCGCAACTGTGCCTTCACCGTGAAGTCGGTTGTGTCAAGAAAATCAAACACAACAGCGCCCGGAACACCAAGATTATCGTACGGACGCGCTAACGCCGTATTCTTCGGTACTCCGGTTGCAGGGTTCGGTTGTATCATCGGTCCGTTCATGCTAATCAACTCCATCCGGCCACCGGTTCCCGGATCGCCCCACAGCGGCTGCTCAAAACTCCCGATGCTTCCGCCTGCTTCCATGATTTGGTGCGCTATGAGATTGGGAAAACTGTAACATTGAGCGGATTCATACAGTGCAGCAGATTGGTATCCTGCAGTAAGACTGTTGCCAATGGCAACGTACTTCGCAATCGTGTTGGAGCCCAAGTGGTTAACGGGGCCGGTCGGAATATCTTTGTGGCATCCGCTGCTGAATATCAAGAGTGGGATGATTGTGAGAATGCAGACGATGAGTTTCATGGTAGTGTTCCGAAATCGAAGCGTGTTCATGGTTTTCCTCCATTCATCACAACGTGTAACCGAAGTTGACTGCGAGCAGATGCACCAACGTTTTATAGGTACCGTCGAAGCTTATCTCGGGAATCGTATTTTCCACTTTTCGGTCACGGAAGTCGAGATACAGGTATGCAATATCGATGCTGAAATGCGGCGAGAAGAGATAACCGAAACCAATGTTGTACCCGTCGCGGTCGGCATCGGGAAGCATGGGCTCCATGTATTCCGATCTGACCGGAGACCGGTCGTAGAAATATCCGGCGCGGATTCGCCAGTCATCGTTGAGCGCGTATTCGCCTCCAAAACGGATGATGTATGAGTCCTTGTAGTTTTTCGGTGCGACACTCTTCGAATTGTTGGCCTTGAACTCAAGAACGAGTTCGTTATAGGACGACCATCCGACAAACTGATAGTCTGCTTCAAGCTCCAACTCTTCGAATGGCTTGTACGCTACGCCAATCAAGGCCGTTGCAGGAAGCTCGATGGAACTCGCCGCGTCACCATTCGGCAGCACACCGTAGCCGGGTGTGAACGTCGCTTTCCCCGTTGCATCAACTTTGACTGGACTCCGGTACGAAGCGCCGACGGAAAACCCGGGAGCGATTTTGAACAATGCACCGGCATTGAATCCCCAGCCCGTTGCATTCATATCAATGCTGACTCGCGGGTCTCCGAATCCTGTGTTGATTGCGCGCTCGAGCAATACACTCCCCGTCACAAAGTTCACGCCCGCTCCCACGGAGAAATCCTCCGTGATGCGGTACGAGAGAGTGGGGGAGATGAAAAACGTCTTTAAATCCACTTTCGTGGTGAGAAATCTTCCTGCCCAATCCACATTCCATTCCGTGCCGAGACCGTAGGGATTGTTGACACCTATTGCAGCAGTCAAGCCGTCGGCCATTGGATATGAAAAGTAGATGTTGATCGGAGTGAACACGTTTTTTACCAGGTCCGTTTGCTCATTGGAATTGTGCTGGTACGGACCGTAGAAAGATGTCGCAGGAATAATCAGCGTTGCTCCCGCATACGCCGAACTCTGTGTTTGAAAAGCCAATCCGGCAGGATTGAAGTAGATTGCCGAAGGATCATAAGCCCGGGCAGCAAAGGCGCCTGCTTGCGCCATCGCCCGTGCTCCGTGCTCGTTAAGCTGAAATCCGCCGGAGTATGTCAACGATGCAGCCATCAAGCTAACGAGAAACACCAAGGGAAAACGTTTCATGCGTTTCATAAAAGAGAACTCCATGTGATACAGAAACCGGGATTGTAGCAAAAGGCAACGCCGACACAGCCCACAGAGGGGCCTGCCGACGCGTTACGTGCCGCTTCTTGAACAAAGAACAGAAAGGATAAACTACGGTATTAGAATGGTAGAACGGAAGAAACAAACAGCGGTTTACCACCCCGCTGTGAAAAAATATGAAACGGAAGTGAGAGAAACAAACATGACCAATCAGGTCACAGTTCTGCCCCGGCACTCGCCAAAACCGATACGAACGCAACCGGGCTGCACGCAATATCCGCGAATAGTCACTTCATCGCCATCTTCAAGGAACCTGCGCGTTTCGCCGGTTGGTAATGAAAGTGGCTCTGTGCCGCGCCATGTTCGCTCCAGCAAGCAGCCTCGCGATTCCTTCGTCGGGCCGGAGACTGTGCCACTTGCAAGCAAATCGCCCGGACGAAGGTTGCATCCGTTGCTTGTATGATGTATCAGCATTTGCCCGATCGTCCAGTACATATCACGGAAGTTCCCATGGCTGACGAGAAACGGCTCCATCTTTGCATCCTGCATCTGTTGCGTACGAAGAAACACTTCCAGTATCAAATTCACTCCTCCCCTCATCCCATTCGCTGACGAGTCGAGATACGGTAGCGGCGCGGGGTCGTCAGCAGGACGCGCAAACGCAGGACAGCGGAAAGGCTCAAGGGCATCAAGCGTAACAATCCACGGAGAAAGAGTCGTCGCAAAACTCTTCGAGAGGAACGGCCCGAGTGGTTGATACTCCCATTTCTGAATGTCTCGTGCCGACCAATCGTTCACCAAACAAAGACCGAAGATATGGCGTTCGGCCTCGGTAATAGGAATGGGCTTGCTTAATTCGTTTCCCGGCCCGACAAAGAAACCGACTTCAAGTTCGTAATCAAGCTGTTTGGACGAGCCGAACACAGGGGCAGGTGCATCATCAGATTTCGTCTGCCCGGAAGGGCGTTGTACCGGCGTTCCGCTGACTACAATGGACGATGCGCGGCCGTGATAGCCAATCGGCACATGCTTGTAATTCGGCAAAAGCGGGTTGTCGGGACGAAACATGCTGCCGACGTTTGTAGCGTGGTAGATCGAAGCATAGAAATCCGTGTAGTCGCCGACGGCAACCGGCAGTTGCATGTCAACAGCAGTCAACGGAACGAGACATCGTTCAATTGTCCCGCGTTCTTCAGTATCTGAGAGAAGAACACTCAGGCGTTTTCTCAGTTCCGACCAATGCGTGCGTCCGAGAGAAAGAAGCCGGTTCAACGTGTCGCCGGAACACGCTTCAGCAGCTTCTTCCGCGAGCCCGGTGAACACTCCTTCGTTGCGTGCGGCCGTGATATCAACCGCCTGATCGCCGATTGCCACGCCGACATGATGCAGGCCGGTGACCTTCTTCCTGAAAACGCCGAACGGCAGATTTTGTATCGGAAAATCGTTTCCCGGAATGTTGGCGGAAGGAATCCAGGAAGTGAGTCGGGGATTGTGGGTTTCGTTCATGATACATGGTTGCGGTTTCGTGTTCGATAGCGTTCACATCAACTGCATTCTCCTCAAATCATCCATCGGTTCACGGAACGAACAGGAGCCGAACGAGATGGCAACGTGTTGCCGGACTTCCTGCAGGTCGCTGGCTTCAAGATGATGTTCATGCCATGAGATGTGATTGTCGTTCAGTGCCAATGCCTCCGGTGATTCTTCTTCAAGAACTTTCACGGTATCGTCAAGACTCATCCCCTTCCGCGCAAAGGCCGCTGCGAGAAACACGTTGAGATAACCGTACATCTTCCCCTGTTCACTGTCGGGCTTGTACGTGAGATTGTATGCGGCCCGGATGGGATGATGCAACCCCGCGGTTGCTTTGAATGCAACATTCTCCTTCACACACGCATGAATGAACCGGGCAAGGTCCTGGCTTGACGGGAATACATCAGCAGTAATTCCTCCGGTTCGGACTTTTACAGAGCGTCTGTGTCTTCCGATTTCGGCAATCAGATCAGCCGGGTCTGTTTGAATGGGAATCTCGATGAACAGCTGAAGTGACGCGGGAACTGCAGCCGATACATTTCTGATTTCATCTGCGCTCGCCGCCTTGGCCTCGATTGTGTCAATCAGAGCTTTTGCGATGCAGCGATCGTTGAAAGCTGCAACTTGCCGTATTTCCAAACGGGGGTTCGGGCCGGCAAGGGCGCTCAACTTCCAGACAGGTGAGCCCGACAGCATTGGCATAGCCTCCTGCGCAAATTCATCAAGCCGTGCAACCGGCACGATGAACCGCCCGAGCGCCCACGCATCGTTTCCGCGCAGATAGGCATCGTAGTTCTTGACTGCTTCCGCCATTGAAAGCCCGGCGGGCGGAAAAAGCCCGGCGTAATCCACGATGCCTGCGAGCAGAGTTGTCAGCGTACGAGTGGGTTTCATTTGCCGTGGTTCGGGGCCCAGGCGCGAAGGGACGCAAAGACTTTTTCGCAGCTGTGCCCTTTCCCTTCTTCCAATTCGCTGGTATCCTGGGAGTGGAGCAATCGGCCCGTTTCATCCAACACAAAGAGATGCGGATATCCGGCAACCTTCGGGTATCGGGAGAGAACTTCTTCGTTTTTGTTGTTCTTGCTCCAGTTCACTTTCACCACGACGAAACTGGCATGAAGGAATTCGTTCAAGTCGGGATTCCGCACGAAGAGTGAATCCAAACGGTGGCACCACACACACCATTCGCCGCCGACATCGAGCAAAACATTTCTGCCCGACCGCTTCGCTTCTGCAACCGCAAGTTGAATATCAGCAGCGGCGTTACGCTTCTCATCAAACTTCTCAAGCGGTACCCACAGTGGTGTGTCACGGACTTCCGTTCGCGTCTGGGCAATTGCATGAAGGCTCGAGAAAGCAACCATGGCAGCAGCACAAAATATCCGGATCGCTATTCGACCAAACACCATGTTACACTCCCCTCTCTGTTAACGAAGCCATACCTGTTGTTCAGTTTCACAAACCCGCTTCCCTGATGGAAGTCCCACGCCAGGTCAAATTGAGGTTGAACCACCATCTGCCCTTTTGTATCAATGTAGCCGTACTTCCCTCCCGCGCCAACAACCGCAAGTCCTTCGGAAAAGCCGCCTGCATCATCAAACGAGGGTTGAATAACCATCTCTCCGTTTCTGTTCACAAACCCGAACTTGCCGCCTCTCTTCACCCAAGCGTATCCCTCGGAAAAATTGGAGGATGTATCTCTTCCCAACGTGAAGAGCATTGTTCCGTTTTTATCGATGTATCCCCACGCAACGCCCTTGCGCACGCGTGCGAGACCCCCGGTAAATGCAAACGCGTCGTCGAACTGCGCAGGTATCTTGATGGTGCCCGCGTGATCGATGTACGCCCAAAGTCTGCCGGTGTTCACGGCGGCAAGGCCTTCGGAGAAACTCAGCGCGTTGTTGTAGCCTTCTTCGATGACGACATTGCCTGTCGAATCGATATAGTCAAAGCGTGTGCCGATTGTGATAATCCAGAGAAATTTTCTGAGTGAACGCACCCACGCGCGGCCTTCGTAGAAACTCCCGGCGTCGATATACTCCGGTTCGATAACGATTTCTCCGCGCTTGTTGCTGAAGCCCCATTTTTGCCCGCTAAAGACCTTGGACATCCTGATGCGCGCAAAGCCGCCGGAGAAATTATCGGCGTCGCTGAATTGCGGCTCGATTACATACTTGCCCGTTGTATCAATGTAGCCCCACAACCCGTCATTCTGAACCAAGGCAAGCTGTTCAAAGAACGGAAGTGCAACGTCGAACTGCGGCTGAATAACGACATTCCCCTTCCTGTCGAAGTAGCCGAACTTCCCATCCCCGGCAAAAGGAATGTAGATGGATTTTGTTTTCTGTGCCGACACAGGCTGGATCAGCGCAAGCACAGCGACGAGACTTATCAGCAGTGATTTCATCGAACTAACGTCATCTTCTTCGTTTCCGAGAAGCTGCCCGATTTGAGTTGATAGAAATAGACCCCGCTTGCCAATCTGCTCGCATCAAACTCGCGTGCGTGACTTCCCGCCTGAAGTTCGGAATCAACAAGTGTCGCGACTTCTTTTCCCGCGACATCAAACACCTTTAACGAGACAAGCCCGGCTTTCCCGATGTTGAACCGGATCGTTGTCGTCGGATTGAACGGGTTGGGATAATTTTGGTCGAGTGAAAAGTTTCCGGGCAGGCTCGACTCTTCTACACTTGTGGGAGATTCGGGGAATTGTGTCGTGAAAACGCCACGGGCATGCGTTCCGATTGCCAGTGTTCGATCGGAAGCGCGATAATCCATATATCCGATCAGAATATTGCCGATTTCATTTGCCGCGGCTTGTGCCCACACCGTTGATGAACCGTTGAGACTGTTCGTCATCAGCACGCCGATGCTGGTTCCGAGAACCACATTCAACTCCGTTCCGATATGAAACACTGTCGCCCAGCGAATTGAAGGTCCGTCGGGGCCTGCAAGATTTCCTTCAACATCAGTCCAAGTTGTGCCGCCGTTTGTTGTGTACCAAAGACTCTGAAACTCATAGTTGCCGAACGCAACAAGCGCGTTGTCGGAATTTGCCGGATCAACAGCGACGCAACGCACAAACCCGCCTTGCGCCGTTCCGCCGTTAAGTCCGGGGGGAGTAACATCCGTCACAACAGGCGATGCGCCGTTTGCGTCGTCAACTCGTTTCACAATGCCGTCTGTTGTGCCGTAGTACACGACATTGGGGTTGTTGGCTGTCGATACGCCAATAACACTGACGGCGCGTACCCATCCCGAAATCGTTCCGGGGTCTGTTGCCGTGAGGGGAGTCCAACCGGTTGTGTTGGTGCCGTTCGGCGCGTTACTGTTCCGCCATATTCCTGTGTACATTGTCGGGGAGGTACTCTTACCAGCTCCGTAATAGAGAATTCGGGAGTCATTCGGGTCAAGAGCAATCGGGTTTACAAACAACTGCCGTGTGGAACCTGAAGGGGCAAAAGAAGCATACCCGGCTCCGTTACGCGTTTGCCTGTACAGCGGGCCGTTCTGCGATTGTGTGTACAGACGATCGTCGGCAACAGGCGGAAGGGCAACGACTGTTCCGTCTCCACTCGTCACCATATCCCACGAGGACATGCCGGGGAGACTTGTTCCCTGCGACCCGTTGTCTTGCGCACCGGCCAACACATAGTGATCGCCGCTGTCAGGCGAAATGGCAACCGAATAGAATTGCGTGACGTTGTAGCCGTTGTTCAGGCTTGTCCACACCATCGGGTTCAGGCCAACGTCATCTGTGCGTGATATTCCCCCGTCATGCCCGGAGTAATAGACATTCGGATTTCCCGGTCTGAATGCACCGGCGTGAAGATCGGGATGATGATTGCCGTTCGGCCAGTAACTATAGCCGCCGATGTTCGCCGTTGCGGCAGTTGAGGTAAACCCGTTTGACGATCTGTACAAGTCTGTTCCGCCGATCAAAACAAAATTCTCGTCATCGGGTTTTACCTGAACAATCTGATCGTATCCCGTTTGCGTATTCATGCTCGGAATATTGGCGGATCTGTTCTCCCACGTTCCTCCTGAAACTGAATAGGTGTACTTCCAGAGTTGGTGTCCCGCGCCGCCGGAAACATTATTCGCCCTCTCGATGAAGATGTACACAACATTCGGGTTGGATGGTGCAAGACCAAAGACAATACGTCCCGAGCTTGTCGGAAATGTCGCGGGGGCAATATTCGTCCAGCTCGCGCCATCCGGCGAACGCCAGATTTTTGGAACACCCGCCTGCTTCGTAAATCCGTACACGACACCCGTTGAGGTAACTACGACATCAGTCGCAAACCCGCTCGACAAGGCAACGGCCGAGTCCGACCATTGCACAAGAGTCCAGGATGTCCCCCCGTTTGTCGAGCGATAAATGCCGTCCCACGTTGCAGCATAGACTTCATCTTGAGCGAGGTTGGCGGGATTCGTGGCAACATTCCAAACGAAATCGAACGACTCGGTAGTATGTGGTGTGCCGGAAACAGTCGAGGGAATCAGAGTCCACGAGTCGCCGTTGTTGGTTGATTTGTAGATACCGTCGCCACGATAGAATGCTCCCCAACGTGTATCGTTGGTTGTTGAACCCCGAAACTCCCCGGTTCCCACATACCAGATGTGGGTCTTCCCCGCACGTGTATCTTGCGCAATACAGCTTGTTGTATGAATTTGATCGGGAGTGAGTGTGAGGCGCCACGAATCGCCGTCGTTGGTCGTCTTCCAGATTCCGCCGGCAACACTTCCTGCAATCAGCGTCCCGACATTTGCAAGATCTGCCGCAAGTACGCGGGTTCGTCCGCCGACATTGTCGGGGCCGCGTTCCGTCCAGACTAACGCAGGGGCGGCACTTCCCTTTGCAAGCGCCATGTGTTCCCGCGTTGGAATCCGCTTGGCAAATTCGCGTTCAAGCCGGTAGATTCTCTGCGGAATCGCATTTGTCACCGGATTTCGTTGAATGAGAAACTCGTACTCATCGCGGGCACGCGGATTTTCCGGCGTACCTGTGGATAGCGGAACGGGATCAAGGCCGGCTGTGTAAGAATACAACATCATCAGGCCAACAAACAGCAAGGCTCCCGCCAAGAAAATAGCTGACTGTCGCATAACATCCTCTTGTATTGTTATGTCGTAAGAAATGAACTTTCTTGATGGGAAGCTACCACAACTTTGTGGCAGTACCGCCGGGAAAATCGTAGAGTTTAAGGTCGGATGCGGTGATCATTTTCGCCAGCATGAGAATTTGGCCGGTATGCATCGAGAAATGCTCGACAACGTGGTACATCGCTTCAAGGACTGTCACGCTATTTCCCTGTATTTCACGGACTTCGGCAAGCGTCGACGGGTTGAGCAATGCCAACACGCGGCACCCTTGCGATACGGTTCCTTCGAGTTTCGCAAGGAGTTCTGCACGGGGGATGGGCGAACGTTCGTTAAATTCTCTGTCTCTCTCTCGAATCACGGGTTGTTTCCCGACTCCGCCAACGATCCATTGATTGACATTTCCGGACAGGTGAAGAATCAGGTTACCAATGCTGTTCGATGCCTCGTTGGGCCGCCACCAGACTTGTTCATCCGTCAGCATTTCGACAACTGCCCGGATTCGAGGAAGGAAGTCGCGTTCGAGCAATTGAGTGGAATGAGTAATGAAAGATTGTGCAGTATCCATGGTTGCCACTTACGGCTTGAATCGGACGAGATAGGTACGGATGTTCGGGTCGTTCAACCCGACTTCGAAGTCGGCAATCCCTACGCCGCCAAGAGACTGATGCGCGCCGAAGATAACAGCGCAGCGCAGCCCGTTATCTTCCTGTATATCTTGTATAATTGCGGCGTGCCCAATCCACCTGCCGTTCCTTTTGTTCCAGTATTGAATGAAGTCTCCGGGCCTGGCTTCAGATGGTTGAATGATCTCCCCCTTGTTCATCTCGACCAGCGCAGTTTGAATCCCCCGAATCCTCTTATCGTCTTGATTGATGAGTCGGGGAAGGTTACTCCTGCGTCCGACATTGCTGATCAGAATTGCACGCCGCTCCTCGGCAGTCAACTCCCGTTTGAGCAATTGTTCCACGACCACCACAACAAACTGCACACAATTCACCTGCTTCCTGTGCGGGCGATGCCCGTATCTCCAGTTCTTGAAATCTGTTTCAGCCAGCCGGACGCTCACGAGCAGAGGATGCTCGGCTAAAGCCGATTCGAATGCAAAGAACAACGCAACGAAGCACAGAACAAAACGACAATTCATGTAACAAGTACCCCCGTTTCTTGAACTCCTTATTCTTCGCGTGCAGTTGTCACGACTCCGTTGGCTTTCTGCCAAGCCCTCCAACCCCCTGCCAACGAAAAGACGTTCGTGTATCCCATTTTCTGAAGATTATCTGACGACAGGGCGGAACGATATCCGCCTCCGCAATAGAGAACGATTTTCTTAGATTTATCCGGCACGGCCCGTTCAATCTCCCGTTCAATTATTCCTTTGCTCAGAAAGATTGCTCCTGCAATATGCGCTTCGTCCCTTTCATGTTCCTCGCGCGTGTCTATTAATACAAAATCATCGGCGTTTTCGAGGCCCTTCTGCACATCGTCAACGGTGGTTTCGCGCACACGGGTTTTGGCGTCGTTCACCAACGCGAGGAAGCCGGGACTGTGATTCATTGGTTAAAAAAGGGTATCGGGGAAGTTGTTGAAAAATGGTACGCAGAAGAATCGGAAACCGCAACAATCTGGCGCACATATCACAAAAAAAATCGGTCCCGCTACCTGTGCAACGGGACCGTCTATACTACTGGAGTCTTGAAAGCTGTTGCTAGCAGGCCTTTCCAGAGGCTCCTATGTTAATCTTCAAGATAGGATCACCTCGCTTTCCCAGGGCGACAACATCGTACCAGAAATTCCCCTGATCGAATCTCCGGCACAGCGTGATCTACGGCTGTAATCTATGATGAACAGAGTTGAAAGTCAACCCAATTTTTTCGAATGTGCTCCAGCGCTCACCAGTTTCCCGGAAGACCCGGCATCATTAACGATGCCGTGACGTCCGACATGGACAACTGTTTGCTGCAATGATCTGTTGTCGAAGTACTGTTTCAGTGTAAACCGAACCGAGCTGAACGCGATTTCCTTCCAGGGAATTTCGGGTTCGGAAAACAATGCCACTGCTTCTGTCTCCGCGCCGGGAGAGAAATCCGTTTTCGGTAATTCTGCAAGAAAGAACATGTACACTTGTGCAAAGTCGGGAATGCTGTACACCGAAAAAAGCCTGCCGATCACGACTTCTGCATTTGCCTCTTCGCGGGTCTCTCGCATTGCCCCCTCTTCAATCGTCTCGCCCTTCTCAAGAAATCCCGCAGGAAGGGTCCAGAATCCTTTTCGCGGTTCATTCGAACGTTTACACAGCAGGACTTTGTTTCCGCTTACCGGAAGGCAGCCCACAATGATCCGGGGATTCTCGTAATGGATTGTGTTGCATGCATCGCAAACATGGCGCTGTGTGTGGTCTCCTTCCGGAACTGCTAACCGGACAGGCTTGCCGCATGCGCTGCAGAATTTCATGTTACTTCTTCCATTCGAGGCGCGTTGCGCGCAAGGTAAAACCGTCCGATTGCGACATCGAACTCCGATCCGTCTTCCGACTGCATCCGGTACGTCCCCTCCATTGTTCCCCATTCCGTATCAAGAGGGCAGAAGCTGGTATACTCGAATACATCGCCCGGCGCGAGCCGTGGATACTTGCCCACAACGCCCGGCCCTTCGACATCTTCCCGGTCACCATTTCCGTTAATGATCACCCAGTGCCGCGAAATCAGCCGGGCGAGTTTTGTTCCTTCGTTCGAGATGAAGACTCTGTACGCAAAGACGAATTTGTTTTCAGACGGATGAGATTGGTCGGCAAGATACGTTGCAACGGCACGTACGCGAATTCCTTCCGTTGTTGTATCCGAGATGAGCGAATGAGGCATATCTGCACCTTCACGATTACTACTCGATGTAATCCAGTTCTTTGCTGATCAACAAATCCGCTTTGCGCAAGTCAACCTCCTCGGGGCGCGTAATGTGCCGGCACAATTCATCAAGAATTCTCTCCTGAATCATGCCCCGGCTGTACGCAACCGAATAGGGTATCCGGCGAAACGTGACCATGGTATATTTGGGGACGAACAAACCCGGATATTGTTCTTCGAGAATCCGCTCGACTTTCTTCTTGAGCTGGAATTTCGGTTGCGTAACATAATCGCGCATTTCAACAAAATTCTCGACCGCAAGATCTGCAATAGCGTTGGTATCCTTGACCCGCGTTTTCTCAAAGCCTTCGAACACCTCTTTCCAGTCAACCTTGTCGGGCGTGCGCCCATACGACATTTGACGTTGAATGAGGCGACTGATATGCGTGCAATCTTCAAACGCACAATTCATTCCCTGCCCGAAGAACGGAACGATTGCATGCGCGGCATCTCCCAACAGCAGGGATTTCCCCTCCACGTGCCACGGCAAGCCCTTCACGGTTACCATTGAACCCGTCGGGTTTGCAAAGAACTCGTTTGTAAGATCGGGAATTAGCGCGGTTGCGTCGGGGAAATACTCGGCGAAGAACAACTTCACTTGTTCTTCGGAGTTCAAACTCTCGAAACTTTCCTCGCCTTTATGGGGGAAGAAGAAGGTACAGGTAAAACTCCCGTCAAGATTGGGGAGGGCGATGAGCATGAATGTTTTTCTCGGCCAAATGTGCAGCGCATTCCTTTCAATCACATGCTTGCCGTTCGGGCCCGGAGGGATCGTCAGCTCTTTGTAGCCGTAGTCAAGATGGTCGAGCGTGAATTGGCTGATATTCCCTTCCACCATTGCGGATCGGATTGCAGAGGCCGAGCCGTCGGTACCAATCACAGTCCGGAATTGCAGTGTAGATTCCTCGGCCGTGGTTTCGTTTACGAACTTCACATCGCCCGTCTCAAAATCCATTCCCGCACATCTCGTGTTGAAGTTGATGTGAAGATTCTTGTTTTTCTCCGCCGCTGTCATAAGCGCCTTGTTCAGCTCTGAACGGGATATGGCGTAGATAACCTCCGACTCGTCTTTGCCGTAGCGCTGAAAGATAAGTTCGCCGGAGACCGGATGAATCATCCGGCCGCGCATGGAAATGGCAATCCGCATGATTCTTTCGGCAACGCCAACCTCCTCCAGCGCGTGAATGCCTCGTGCTGAAAGCGCCAGATTGATTGACCGTCCGCCGCCGATATCCGTTTCACGCATATCCGGTCTGCGTTCGTACATCTCCACCTGAAAGTTCTTTTTTGCCAGATAGATGCCGAGCAGAGAACCGGCAAGGCCCGAGCCAATAATCGCAATTCTGTTCTTCAATACAGTAACCGAATCCCTTCTATAGTTATCAACCTCCGGCTTCCGTGCCGGATGCAAGAATTTCTACAAATCGAAACACATCGATAAAGGAGTTGTACAGCGGAACGGGAGCCACGCGAATCACATCCGGCTCTCGCCAGTCGCATACCACGCTGTTCGTCATGAGATGGTCGAAAATCTTCTTCCCTCCCTTTCTTGTACGGATGGAGAGTTGACATCCTCGTTGGGCGGGATCCGCGGGCGTAATAACCGAGAACACCTTACTGGGATGATTGTTGAGAAGATATTCGAGATACGATGTCAATCGTACGCTCTTTGCGCGTAATGCGTCCATTCCAACTTCGTCAAATATTTCGAGAGAAGCACGCATTGCCGCCAGCGGAAGAATCGGTGGATTGCTGAGTTGCCATCCTTCGGCGCCGGGAATCGGGTCAAACGTCGGACCCATATTGAACCGTATGTCTTTGCTCTGCCCCCACCATCCTGTAAATCGGGGAAGAGTCGGATTGGTTGCATGACGTTCATGAACGAAACAGCCGGCGATATTTCCGGGTCCGGCGTTCAGGTATTTATACGAACACCAAACGGCAAAATCCACGTTCCAATCATGGAGATTGAGCATGAGATTCCCCGCCGCATGCGCAAGATCGAAGCCGACGATGCAACCTTGAGCCTGTCCCGCTTTCGTGATCCGTTCCATGTCGAATGCCTGACCGGTGTAGTAGTTGACTCCGCCGATCAGAACAACGGCAATTTCATCGCCGTCGGCATCCAACACATCCTCAATATCTTCGGTGCGGAGACTTGTCTCCCCCGCACGCGGCTGCAATTCAATCAGCGAAAGCTTCGGGTCGAATCCGTGAAATCGTATCTGCGATTCCACTGCATACCTGTCCGAGGGAAATGCGTGTGCCTCGATGACGATCTTGTGCCTCAATGTTGTCGGGCGGTAGAAGGACACGAGCATAAGATGAAGGTTCACGGTAAGCGTGTTCATCACAACGACTTCAACCGGTTTTGCGCCGACCAGCCGTGCCGTTTGTTCCGTCAACAATTCATGATACGGCATCCAGGGATTCTTCGCGTGAAAATGCCCCTCGACGCCCAACATCTCCCAATCCTTCAACTCCTGCTCGACAAAACTCCGTACCGATTTCGGCTGAAGTCCGAGCGAGTTGCCGCAGAGGTAGATAACGTCGTTGCCGTTCTTGTCTTTGGGGATAAAGAAGCGGGCGCGGAACTGCTTTAGCGGGTCTTCGGAATCAAGCTGCTCAGCATATTTTTTGTCTGCAGTGAAGTTCATCGTGGGTTCATAGAGTTTGTAGAGTTTGAAGAGATTGTAGAGTTCATGGAGTTCGTAGAGTATTGTGAAGTTTGCGGGGAGAGGGTTGATCAACTCTATAAACTCCAAAAACTCATATCAACTCTAAAAACTCAATCCCCATCGAACTCAAAATCTTCAAGTTCGGGAATATTGGTAAATGCAATTCGTGTCGGTGCCGCGTGTCCTGTTACTCCGCCGAAGTGAACGGCCATCTTGCCGTACTTGGCGTTGAGCTTGTCCATTGCTTGTGCAAGGCCCGTTCGCTTCTCTTCGTCGAATATTCCGAAGTTGTGCAGATCATCGGGCACAAGATTGTACAGCGTTACACCGACCGCCAACGGCTTGCCTGTTTTCGGAATGTCCTTCCATAACTTCTGAAGAGCTTCGAGCAATGTCAACGTATCCTGACATTCCACGAAGTTCACATGCGTTTCCCACTTCGGACGATTCATGAACTTCATGTACAACGCAAGACTCGAACACCAGTAGTTCATGCGACGGAGTCGGGACGCAGCTTTGTGAACGAGTTTCTGCGCAACGCCGAACGCCCCCTCTTTTGTCCGCTCTGCCGGAGGCAATACATGTGAGTGGCCAACTGTACGCCGATGCGTTTCGAGCCCCTCAACATCCTCGCCACGCAGGAGATGCCAGAAGCGTTCGCCAACGACCCCGCCCCAGATCTTCCTCATCGTCATCTCGGAACAATCGAGCAACTGCTTTACGGTAAAGATCTCATGCTCTTGCAGTCGCTTCTCCATCTGCGGGCCAATGCCGGGGAAGTCTCTCGTCTGTAATGTGAGCAAAAGATCGGGCAAGTCTTTTTGTTCGATCACCGTCAATCCATCGGGCTTCTGCATGTCACTGCCGACTTTTGCAAGAAAACGGTTCGTTGCCAGTCCGATTGAACAGCGAAGCGTTGAGCCAACTTTTTCACGAATTGTTGATTTGATGGAAAGAGCAAGAGCTTTTGCCTTCTCCGTGTTCTGTTGGCTCCCCGTCAGTTTGCAGACCATCTCATCAATCGAAACAACGGCATGCACCGGCACACACGATTCGACTGCCTCAACAATTTGATGATGGTAGCGAACATAATGATCGTGCCGCGCCTGAATGCAGAGCAAACCGGGACACATCCTTTTCGCCTCGTCAACACGTGTTCCCGTCTTCACACCAAAAGCCTTCGCCTCATAGCTCGCCGCGATGCAGAACGTTGTATCAGCCATCAGCGGAACAACAGCTATCGGCTTTCCCCGCAATTCGGGATGCAATTCCTGTTCCACCGATGCGAAGTAAGAGTTCAGATCGAGAAAAAGCCAGCTTACCAACGCAATCCCCTTGGTGTCCGTTGAGTCTGTGCAGTCTTTAGTCTGTTCAATGCTCTCGACTACTTAGTCTAAACAGACTTCATAGACTGTTCTTGCCTAACCATTCCATCGCCGTTCCACTCAACAATCTCGACGTTGTCTTTTCACTCAACTGCATCGACTGAATGAGAGAACCCGGACTCGCTTCGCCCAACGGAAACGGATAGTCAGAGCCGAGGGCTAATTTCTCTTCTCCTACCAAATCAAGAAGATATTGTAACATTACTTTGTCATGAACAAGGGTGTCGAGATAGAATTTGCCGAGATAGTTTCTCGGATTGATCTTGTTATGAACCGCCACCAAATCCGGCCGGACGTTGAAGCCGTGTTCAATCCGTCCGATTGTAGCTGGAAACGAACCGCCGCCGTGCGCGAACGCGACACGCAGTTTTGGCAATCGTTCAAACACTCCGCCAAAAATCATCGAACAGATCGCGAGCGAAACTTCCGCCGGCATGCCGACAAGCCACGGCAACCAGTACTGTGGCATCCGTTCCTTCCCCATCATGTCCCAAGGATGAACGAAGATTGCGGCGCCTAGTTCCTGGGCTGCCTGAAAGACGGGAAAGAGATGCTCGTCGTTCAAATTCCACTCATTCACGTGCGAGCCAATTTCAATGCCGGCAAGTTTCAAATCCTTCACGCATCGCTCAAGTTCTTTGATCGCGAGATCAGGCGCTTGCATGGGAACCGTGCCAAGCCCGACAAACCGTTTCGGATGAGCAGCGACGACCTCTGCAATATGGTCATTGAAAAACGTCGCAAGGTCGAGTGCATCATGCGGATTCGCCCAATAGCTGAACATGACCGGCACCGTTGACAACACTTGAACCGTGACGCTGTGCCGGTCGCAATCATGCAACCGGACATTCGCATCCCACAGATTCTCTTCAACATCACGGAAATGTTTGCCGTCGATCATCATCCGTCCGCAGCCGGGCGCATGGTGTTCCAGATTCACCCAGCCGCCGTAGCCGGACTTCGCCTTCATGTCGGGAAGCTTCGGCGGTAGGATGTGTGTGTGAATGTCGATTTTGTGCACGAGGATGGAGCAGCTTTAGTTGTTCGGGCGGAATTCCCTTCTCCGCCACTTCATTCAAAGTGAACGGAGCTTACTATAATCTAAGAACAATTACAGGAAGTGGCAATCTCCAACGAGGCGGCATCCTACTCCTTACGCCGGCTTCTTCGGCCTCTCCATTCTCGTTCCGCACTTTTTGCAGGTACTATTCTCCGCGTTATCGTAGAAGCGCTCGAAGATCGGCGGCAGTTGGGTGACAATGTTGTCGATGTAATGAAATTCTTCATACATCTTGCTGCCGCATTTTTCACAATACCACAGGAAGCCGTCAAGTTCTTTTTCGGCACGCTTGTGTTCGATGACGAGTCCGACCGTATTCGGGCCCCTCTGCGGCGAATGCGGCGTGCGCGGCGGCAGCAGGAATATCTCGCCCTGGCGAATAGGAATATCCTTCGGCTTTCCCTCATCAACCACCTTCAGGACAATGTCGCCTTCAACCTGGTAGAAGAACTCTTCTCCCTCGTTAAGGTGGTAGTCTTTTCGTGCATTCGGTCCGCCGACGACCATGACGATCGTCTCCGCGTCTTCGTACACGCATTTGTTACCGACCGGCGGTTTGAGCAGATGACGGTTGTCGTCAATCCATTTTTTGAAGTTGAGCGGCGCTGTGAGAGCCATGACATTCCTCCTAATTGAATGATTTAGACTGTTGCTATCACCTTGAGTTCAATCGCTATCGGCGTTGGCAATGCGTGCACTTCCACCGTTGTGCGGCACGGCTGATTCTCTTTGAAATATTCTGCGTAGACTTTGTTGTATGCCGGAAAATCCCTTTTCATGTTTGTGAGAAAAACCGTCACATCTACAATCTTGTCCCAGCTCGAACCTGCATCTTCAAGAATTGCCCGGACGTTTTTGAAGACCGAATGACATTGCGTTTCAATGTCGTACGAAACAATACCGCCGTTCGCATCAAATTCAACGCCGGGAATTTTCTTCGTCCCTTTCTCCCTCGGCCCGACTCCCGAAAGAAACAAGAGGTTGCCAACACGCCGCGCATGCGGATAAAGCCCCACAGGCTCCGGCGCTTTTGATGAGTGAACTATTTCCTTCGATTCCATCAACAGACTAAACAGACTGAATAGATCAAACAGACTTCATATCTTGATGCACACATTCTTCGGCTCGGTAAAGAACCGTAACGCCTCAAGTCCGCCTTCTCTTCCGACTCCCGAATCTTTCATACCGCCAAACGGCGTTCGTAAATCGCGCAACATCCAGCAATTCACCCAGACGATGCCGGAACGAACCCGCGCCGCAACGCGATGCGCCCGGCTCAAGTCATTTGTCCAGAGAATTGCCGCGAGGCCGTATTGAGTGCTATCAGCAAAATACAAGACTTCGTCTTCCGTATCAAACGGCGTTAACGTTACCACCGGCCCGAAAATTTCCTCTTGATTCGTTCGACAATTGTGCGGCAGTCCTTCAATCACCGTCGGCTCGACGAACCAGCCGTATTTGCATCGCCCTTCCGGATGCACACGATTGCCGCCACAGAGAATCGTTCCGCCTTCGGTTTGCGCAAGTGCAATGTACGACAGAATCTTCTGAAGATGCGGCAGGGAATTGATTGCGCCCACTTGTGTCGTCTCTTCCATCGGATCCCCGATGCGGAGTTTTCTCGTCCGTTCTAGAAATTCATTTTTGAACTTCTCATACAACGGCCGCTCGACGAAGATGCGTGAGCCGCAAAGACAAATCTCTCCCTGATTCTCAAACGAAGATCGTATCGTTGTATCCATCATCTTCTCAAAATCACAATCAGCAAAGATCATAGCAGGGTTTTTGCCACCCATTTCAAGGGATAATTTCTTGAACATCGGCGCGGCGGCTTTGGCAATTTCAGCGCCGGTTTTCGTTCCGCCGGTGAACGTGATTGCCGTGATTTCCGGATGGGCGCTGATTGCCGTACCCACTTTGTTGCCGTATCCGTGAACAATATTAAGAACGCCCGGCGGGAGTCCCGCCTCGATACACAACTGTGACAGCATGTACGCCGTCATCGGAGTCAGTTCGGATGGCTTGCCGACAACGCAATTTCCTGCTGCAAGGGCCGGGGCAATCTTCCATGTGAAAAGATAGAGGGGGAGATTCCAGGGAGATATGGCGCCGACAATGCCGAGCGGTTGCCGCAACGTATAGTTGATTATCGTATCACCCATCGGATGCGCATCGCTCGAAAAGTGGAGAATGGCTGTTGCAAAGAAACGGAAGTTTCGCGCCGCACGAGGAATATCGACACTCTTCGCAAGCCAAACAGGTTTTCCCTGATCGGTTGATTCGGCAAGAGCAAGCTTGTCGAGATCACGCTCGATAAGTTCCGCAATGCAAAGAAGAATTTGCGATCGTTGCTCTGTTGGCATTGTTGACCACGCAAAAAACGCTTTGTTTGCTGTTTCAACAGCATGCTGCACATCCCGATCATCCGAGTCCGGCAGTTGCGAATACACCTCACCGGTCGCCGGATTGTAGTTCTGGATGTACTCCCCCGAAACAGGTGGGATCAGACTACCGTTTATGTAGTTCTTGATTTGTTCCATGGATTTTTCAACAACAAGGCACAACGGAACACGAAGGCTCTATGTATTTCGTGTGCAACATGTTCTGCTATAGACTCAACGTTCGCCCGCCGTCAACCGGAAGATTGATGCCGTTGATATACGACGCCGCCGGGGTCGCGAGAAACGCCACCGTTGCGCCGAACTCCTCCGGCATTGCGAAGCGTCCCGCCGGAATTTCCGCAATCATTTCGTTCGTAATCTGCTCGATCGTCTTTCCGCTTTTGTCCGATTTGGATTTGATGAGTGCATCGAGACGCCCGGTTTTCGTCATGCCGGGAAGAACATTGTTCACCGTAATGCCGAACGGGCCGAGTTCGCCGGCAAGTGTCTTTGCCCATGATGCAACAGCGCCGCGAATGGTATTCGACACGCCGAGCCCCGCAATCGGTTGTTTCACCGACGTTGAGATGATGCTGATGATGCGTCCGAAGCGTTCGGCTTTCATGCCGGGAATAACCGCCTGCGCAAGGATGTGACTACACAAGAGATGCGCCGAGAACGCGTCAACAAATTCCTTTAGCGCCGCGTCCACAATCGGCCCGCCGGGCGGCCCGCCGGTGTTGTTCACGAGAATATGAACGGGTGGGTTCTTTTTCACAAATTCATTCACACGCTCGCCCACCTGTTTCACATCGGAGAAGTCTGCAACAATGAAACCATGTTTTTGGCCTTTGCCGGTGTCGAGTTCGGATTGAGTTTTTCGCAACGATTGTTCATTGCGCGCCATCAGAACAACCGAGGCGCCGAGGAGGGCCAGTTCCACGGCACTCGCTTTCCCGAGTCCCTGCGTGCTGCCGCAGACGATGGCTGATTTACCTGTGAGGTTGAGATTCATGATTTTCTTAAACACGAGGGCACAAAGGGTACAAAGTAATTTCTATTTTTCCTTTGTGGAACTTCGTGCTACATC